>NZ_JAUBTN010000019.1:0-67193 GCF_036705055.1 Microcoleus sp. CZ3-B2
TTTTCTAGTCCAATCAGGGTGTTAGGTGTTGCAATATCCTTACTGATTTGGTGGTTCACATCAGCGATAAACCGTCTTTCTCTCCCAGACAGAGCGATTAATCTTCGCTTCGCTGAACGAGTGCCTTTACGCTGAAGAGTCATCCGCGCTTTATGGTAGCGGTTAGCTTTGTGTCTAACATCTGAACCTGAGTAGAATTTAGACTTACTTTGTAAGTCTGTTTCTACTGCTAAGTAGCGCATACCCACGT
Source organism: Microcoleus sp. CZ3-B2 (assembly GCF_036705055.1). Taxonomy (NCBI): domain Bacteria; kingdom Bacillati; phylum Cyanobacteriota; class Cyanophyceae; order Oscillatoriales; family Microcoleaceae; genus Microcoleus; species Microcoleus sp. CZ3-B2. The sequence continues at coordinate 251 of NZ_JAUBTN010000019.1, forward strand.
CAACACCAGAGACTCTGGTTATTTTTAGCGGGTTGATTTCAGGTGTTTCTACTTCAATACTTACCATCAGGTAATATATTTTGGAGGAACGCTGGTAGACAATTTTAGCTGCTCCAATCCTTGCACCATTGGCGATTAAATCTAAATGTTTATTGTAACCCTCATACAAAACTACTATTCGACCTTGAAGAGTGATAATACTCACTCGCCTTTCGGTTTTAAAAGAGTAGTCGCGCTGATAATTTAGGGTGCAAGTTCGAGAGATATATTTGGGGGCTGTGTCTAGCCCTTTATACCTTCTCTTGGTGTAGCATGAAGCGATAGCATCGTTAGATTGTTTTACCTTAGTCCACAAGGTTTTGTAAGTTCCAGACACTTGTCTGGGTACGTTGCAAGCCATTTGGGCTCCAAGTCCAAATCTCACCCGCAATTCGTTGTAGACGGCTTTTTGTAACTTAGCACCATTGCTGGTTTTGCCTGCGTCAAAAGCGACTTGTGAAGTGTAATTCAAGCCATCTCGGTAGGCTAAAGTAGTCTGAGATACCAAAGCTTTTTGCTCGGCAGTCAGGTTGAGTTTTAGCTTGGCGGTGATGAGTTGGGACATTTTCTTCACAAACTATGGTGTTATTGTATCTCGTGAAAACTAATATTTCAACAGGAATCAAAGATTTGCTTGGCAGTCAGGCCTGGCGCGCATTCCTCCGGGCACTCAACGGAGTACAGTTAGAGGGCCCGACTCCTGCTGTCTAGTTGAGAATTTTTTGCCTTCCCAACTATTTTCCTGCTGGTTCTGGTTCAGGATGCGGGCGGCTCGCCAGAGGGCAATTTGGGTGTATTTTTGCCTGGAAGCATTTGTGCTTTCATCGCCGCTAACTCGGCATCGACATCTCCGGCACCTTCGAGGGAGAGAAACTGCTTTTCTAAATCGTTAGTTCCGAGTTCTGCGATTGCTTCGGAGCGAGCTTCTAGCTGCATGACTTTCTCTTCCATTTTTTCAAAGGCGCTCAAAGCGCTGCCGGTACTGAGATTTCCCATCATTTCTTGCAGCCTTTCTGAGGCTTTTGCCGATCGCGCTCGGGCAATATACATATCTTTTTTAGATTTTGCCTCAGAAATTTTACTTTCGAGCGATCGCATATTGTCTTTAAGTTGAGTCACCACAGCGTTTTGCTGTTCGAGACTAGCTTTCATCGCCGTTGCCGTTTCTTGATAGGTTTTTTTTCGCGTCAGAGCTTCCCGCGCCAAATTTTCCTCGCCTTTTTGCAAAGCTAGCTGCGCCCGCTGGTACCATTCTGCCGCTGTAGATTCTGCTTGGGAGCATTGGCGTTCGGTACGTTTTTGAGCAGCAATCGCTCCTGCTACAGCTTGTCTGAGCTGGATTAAATCTTCCTGCATATCCATTACAGCTTGTTCCAGAATTTTTTCTGGATCTTCAGCAGCCCCTATCAAACTGTTAATGTTGGCTCGAATCACTCGCCAAAGGCGATCGAATAATCCCATGAGCTCCGTCTCCCGATTTTATTAAATTTTAGATTTAGGGGATGGGGATTGACAATTAAAAAAACAATTTTGTGTTAGACAAAACATCGATCGCTGTCGGGCTTTGTCTAACAATTTAGTTGAATTTTTTTACTTTTTGCCTAGTTTACGGCTGATAGTATTGCGCCTTCACCCCTTTGGCTTGGAGTTCTTTTACCAAACGTTCTGCTGATGCCGCATCATTCAAAGCCCCCATTTGGATCTTGACACCCTTTGAGAAATTCCGCACGTAGGCATCGGGAACTGCGGTTCTGGCTTGCTGGAGAGATTTTGGGTTGGTGTAATCGGTGACAACATAATAGAATCCGTCGGCTGCCCGTCTCGGAGTTCCGGCGGGGGCGGAGGCCTGTGGGGCGGAGGCCTGCGGGACTGCAGTCGGTGTGGGAGGCAGTTTTGGCAGTGTCGGGACTGGTTCGGCCGCGCTGGGGCTGGGACTGGGCAGCAAAGCTGTGCTGAGATTGTTTAGTCCTTGTTGGGCACCTCTAGGAGGGTTGCCATCTTCTGTAGGAATTGGGACAGCGCCGACGGGGGCTGGAGGTGCTGGTGGAGTTGGCGGGATCGATGCTTTTGGCGATGGGGAAGCAATCGGGCTGGCTGTGGGCTTGACATTGCTGAGAGTGCTCAAATCTAGATCGACAAATTCCTTGGATACCAGATTTGGAGCTTTTGGCAGTTCTTTGGCGCTGCTATTTGAGGGGGCGCTAGCGGTGGGATTTTGGTTTGTTCCGGGCGCGGAGCGATCGAGCAAACGGTTCAAACCAGTCATTTTAACAACACTTGACGGGTGCATGACTGCGTAGCCCAAAGCTGTGCAAGACAGCAGAAACAGCAGCATCGAACTCAGTCCCAAGGGAGTTAACAGACTAGCGGCCAAACTGCGTTCTGCAGGCTCGGTTTTTGCTTCGTCCAAACTTTCTATCAGTTTTTCGCTGGATTCGAGATAGTTTTGGGGTGCAAAGCCACTGCTAGATAATTTCGTGCCACCTCTGGTAGTTGCTAGCGGGGCATCGCCCTGAACGCCCGCCAGGGATAGGGGTAGCGATAGCGGCTGCTGAGTTTCCTCGGCAGCTTCCAGCCGTAGGTTTTGGGTATTCTGTTGCTCGGTTGTGGCTGTTTGCTTGCCGGTACGAACTGATGGCGACACCCACTGTTCGGCGCGCCGCCTGTGCCTTCTGTATGTTGTCAGTTCTGCTTCTAGATTTACATCCAAACATCCCAGGGCTGCTTGCAAGGCAGGCTGGATTGGGGTTGATGAGGATTGATTTGGGGATTCAACCGAAGAACGCTTACTCATTAGCAAAACTCCTATCGTGTCTGAATTGATTTTAATGTTTTGAGAATCAAAAAATAAACAAGCAGCTTTAAAACTTGCCTATTCTAGAATTAGTGGCTTTTGCCGTCAAGGTAACTGCTGCCCGATCGCCTGATTGCGATCGCCCTTTGCTATTTTTTCATTTTTATTTATATTCAAACTTCAATTGCTGTATCCCAGAGGCTGCTTACCCTAATCTGCGCCGCTTTTTGTGTTCACGATCACAGTTTCTTTGTAACATCTCATACTTGTTTTACACTTGCGGTTTTTCTTGATCCCTGACCCTTTATAAACTTTTAACCTGTATTTTTACCTACCTACTGAGTAAGAACTGAGCTAATTGTTTCTACATATAACGCAATTATAAATTAATTATAAAATTTAATTATGGATCGGGGATCGCTATAACCCATACAGCATAAAGACTGGGATGCTCTAAAACCTCCTAGCTCTACAGAGGAGAATTATATATGAAACTGATTTGTCTAAACACTTTTATGAAAACACCCTTAACTTCCGTTTGCCGTCACTGCCACCACTACACTCCTGAAGGAAGACGCGGGGGGGTTTGCGCTCTGCTGAGCGTGCCGGTGCAAAGTCAGTGGAAAGCTTGTACTTTAGCGGTTCCGTCTTTTGGAGAACCTTGGGAAAATATAGCAGAAATTGGACTGTGGCAAGAACAGACTGTGACTGTGCAAGAGGCTGTTACTGTTTCTGAGCGCAATGCCTGCCAGTTGACAGGCACAACTTTAATCGAGCAATCAGCAGCACTGTCGGTTTAGTCGAACTGCAGCAGGAATCATATCATTTTGGATAGGAGCATTGGACATTTCCGATTCGGGAATTACTGATGGCGATCGCAGTCTGGATTTAACAAAGCAGTTTCATTTTTTTGTGCTAGTAATATAAATACTTACACTTTTCGACGATCGCCTCAATTCGACTTTTGCAACTGACACAAATCAATAGCATCTGTAACTGGAATGAGGGAATCAAAAAACTTATTTGTCGATCGAGCTATGGCAGCCACGGATATTGACTAAAATCCGGTTCCCGTTTGTCCAAAAATGCTTGTTTGCCTTCCGCGCCTTCCTGGGTCATATAGTACAGCAAAGTGGCGTTGCCAGCCAGCTCTTGCAGACCGGCTTGACCGTCGCAGTCGGCATTAAAAGCCGATTTTAAACAGCGAATCGCGATCGGACTTTTTTCGAGAATTTCTCCAGCCCATTGCATCCCTTCGAGTTCGAGTTGTTCCACGGGTACGACACAGTTGACTAAACCCATTTCTAGGGCTTGCTGCGCGCTGTACTGGCGACACAAAAACCAAATTTCCCTGGCTTTTTTCTGGCCGACTACTCTGGCGAGATAGCTGGCACCGAATCCACCGTCGAAACTGCCTACTTTTGGGCCAGTTTGTCCGAAAATGGCATTGTCTGCTGCGATCGTCAAGTCGCAGATCAAGTGTAAAACATGACCGCCGCCGATCGCGTATCCGGCCACTAAAGCAATCACAACTTTGGGCATCGATCGAATCAACTTCTGCAAGTCGAGCACGTTCAGCCGAGGTATGCCACCTTCGTCTACATACCCCGCAGCACCGCGCACGCTTTGGTCGCCACCGGCACAAAAGGCATATTTGCCGTCAGTATGAGGCCCCGCACCGGTAAAGAGGACAACGCCGATTTTTGTGTCTTCGCGGGCATCAGTAAAGGCATCGCACAGTTCTTGCACGGTTTTGGGACGGAAAGCGTTCCGTTTGTGAGGTCGATTGATGGTAATTTTGGCGGTGCCGCCGCTTTTGTGATAAAGAATGTCTTCGTAGGTTTTAGCAGTTTGCCATTCAATTTGCATGATCTATCGGTCGATTTTAGATTTTAGATTTTAGATTCTTCGGCTTCGCGAGCGAACAAGTTTTAGATTTTAGATTTACTTGCTGCATTGCATTTGGGAGCAAGAACAAGCGTCTAAAATTTGGGAAGCATCCCCTCAACAGCTTCGGGGCGCTATACCCGTTGATTCGCGGTCAAGCTGAGATTTAAAACGCCCGCTGGGGCGATCGATCCAGCGATAAGTCGCTTTTAGATTTTAGAGGGCATTGGACGCATCAAGGCAAAAGAAATCGGGTTTTTTACCGTTTTGGCTGGCTGCAACCTATGTATTTATCTGAAAAAACCCGGTTTCCGACCGCTCCAAATGAGCGAACTAATAGAAAAAGCATCCAATTCTTTTCCCGGTGTCTGATTTTTGCACGGCAAAAAAACTTTAAGGCGCTGGATTACTGACGCATTAAAAGAGTCAGCAGGTGCTTTCCTGCTTTGGCAAATACTGGATCGCGGGAGGAGAATTCGCTTGGTGCGAGTAATGCTTGAACTTCGGCAAAAGCTTCTGAGTCGAGGGTTCCTTCTTTTGTAAATAAGGTGTCTATGACTGCAATGTGTCTGGAGTCGAGGCCGAGCCGGTTGGCGATCGACTGTAGGTACATTTGCTCCCGCAGGTCGATGTGTCCGTCTACGGCTGACATTTCGTAGCCGGAACCGATGAGCAACAGCTTTTCTGATTCTGAGAAGAAAGCTGTCAGGGTTAGCAATTCCGTGGGGTTGAAGTAAACTTGCTGTTTGGATACTCCTTTGACAAGGCGCTGAATTAGTTCTATTCGACTTGGATCGCCACTGGAAAAGGCTTTGAGAGTCTTTTGCAGCCGTTCTTCTTCTTCAATGGCGATCGTCCTGTCGATAATCATTACTCCGCGCAGGATGGAAATTAGAGCAGTCAGAAATACTACCAAGGGAGTGATATCTTGTTGGCGGAGTTTTTGCCGGCTAATCCGGGACAACAGCTCAACAACTTCAGTGCTAATCGTGGTGGTGTCCATAATTTAAAATTACCCTGGATGGGACTGTGATGTAACTTTATTTTTCGATCTTAAGTGTTTTCAACTAGGTAAGTATGCCATAATTTGCCATGAAAACTGGTTTTACTAGCGATCGCACTTATTCGCTCCGCAGCAAGTGTATAAGTAAGACAATGTTAAACGTTTTTAGTTACATAGGTATACCGTGAATTTGCAAACAGAGCAGTTGTTTATTGGTGATTTTAATTATGCTATTCACAAGGGCTGGATGACTAGGGCTGTGGAACTAGCACGAGCTGCCGGCGATGCGGGTGAAGTGCCGGTGGGTGCTGTCATGGTTGACGGTACTGGTAAGTTGATTGCCGAAGCGCAAAATCGGCGAGAGCGAGACTGCGATCCGACTGCTCACGCTGAAATCTTGGCTCTGCAGGCGGCGGGCAAAGTTTTGCAAGACTGGCATCTCAACCAATGCACGCTCTATGTGACTCTGGAGCCTTGCCCGATGTGCGCTGGTGCGATCGTACAAGCTCGGATCGGTTTGCTGGTATACGGAGCTGATGACCCGAAAACTGGCACGATTCGGACTGCTGCTAATATTCCAGATAGCGCGCCTTCGTGTCACCGCTTGGAGGTACTTGGCGGTATTATGGAGTCTGTTTGTCGAGATCAGTTGCTTTCTTGGTTTGAAGCCCGCCGGAAAATTTAACCTGTTAAATTTTTTACTTTCGATCGACAATGTTTAATCTAACTTGGCTATATTCACTGAAATAATAAGTAATTGCCCGATCGATCTGGCTCCTGATTGCGGTCGGGTTGACTTCGGTGAAAGCCTCTAACAGATTAAGTTTTGGGGCGCTTTCCGCCGGCGAAAAGCAAAAGGCCACTAGCAAAAGTGTCCCCATCGAAAGATTAAAAGTTTGCTCAACAACATATCCTTAAACTCGATCAGAAAACAGGGTTTAAAACCCCGTCCCTTGAGCGAGCTCATGGCAAGCCTTTTAGGACGGCTTTTAATACTGGAAAACTTTTTCAGGCTTGACAGTATTTTCCCTAAGTCTAGTACACTAGAGTATAGATACAGGTAGAATAACCGCGAGCATCGAATGGGTGAGAATCCAAAACGACTGGCTAGAAAACAATAATATCTCGTGGGTAGCGAACACCACAAAAACATAGCTAGGGTAGCCACCGCGCACTCATACCAGAAAACTCAAAAACTTAGTAGTTAGATGTACAAGGGCATAGGGGAACTTGCGAAGTGATTCCTGAACGCTTGGGGAGACAAGCCCTCTGGGGCTATTCAAATTAGACTCGCAACTTCGTTCAATCGGACGGGTTTTGGGTTTAAATATTGCCGAAAGGATGGATAGTTTAAAGGTGTGTCAGTGAACCAAGAATCCCCGCGCGTTCACGCGCCCGGAGTGTCAAATATCGAGAAAGCAAGTTAACTGCTATGCGCCATAATGCCGCGATCGCCGTTGAGTCCAGTAAATCATCTCTAGTGAAGCCCATGCTTGCCAAGGTAGCACCTAATACCTCTCGCGTTTCTCCTTGGTTAACCTCCTTGCTCTATCCGCTAGGTCACTATGTTGTCCTGCCGTTTTATTTTAGCAAGATTGAAATAACCGGACAGGAGCACTTGCCGAAGGACGGGCCTGTCATCTTGGCCCCTACGCATCGCTCCCGGTGGGATGCGTTGATGATGCCCTATTCAACGGGACAGAAGGTGACTGGACGCGATTTGCGGTTTATGGTAACTGCCGATGAGGTGCAAGGCTTGCAAGGTTGGTTCATCAGACATTTGGGAGGTTTTGCTGTCGATATCAAGCATCCAGCAATTAGTAGCCTGCGTTATGGCGTGGAATTGCTCCTCGACAAGCAAATGTTGGTGATTTTTCCCGAAGGTGGCATTTTTCAGGATGGTGAAGTTCACCCTCCCAAGCCTGGATTGGCTCGTTTGGCAATGCAGGCAGAGTTGAGCCAACCTGGTTTGGGGGTGAAAATTGTACCGATGAGTATCCGCTACCGCCCGCGCATTCCTCGACGGGGTACTCGTGTCAAAATTGCGATCGGCGAGCCGCTTTCGGTGGCAGATTATGCTAAAGGCGGCAGTAGCAAAAAAGAAGCGCGATTGTTGACTGCCGATCTTGAAATGGCTCTGAAAACTCTTGATGAATGTTGACAGTTGGCAATGGGCAGTTGGCAGTTGGCAGTTGGCAGTTGACCGAAGGAATAAGTAATTGTGATATAATGTTTTTTGGTGCTCTTGAGAGTTGCGGCACTTACTTTGCTTGGTTATTGTCTGTATTAAGAGTGAGCATTAATGGATTGTGCTTTGAACTTTAAACCGGGTCAAATTGTTAGTTTAGAATGTGGAAATGCGTGCCTGCATTCAGAGGTGATTGAAGTGGTTGAGGCACGTCAAATTTGCTGGGTGCGCCCTCTAATGTTGGTGAGATTGGTATCGGGGAAGGATTTGCCCCAAAAGTGGCCGGAAGAATACACTTTATCGGATTTGCGAGATGGTGCTGATTTGCTTTGGCCGTTGAGTTTGTTTCGGGCGGCGCTGGATACCGAGGTGATTTCGCTGTTGACTCAGTTGCAGTCTCTGGACTCCGATCGCAAGGATAGCGCGATCGCGTCTCGGCAACTTAGAGATTTTGTCGATCGAGTTTGGGCCGCTTTTCCGAGTGCTTTTCAATAGTCAGTAGTCAGTAGTCAGTAGTCAGTAGTCAGTAGTCATTAGTCATTAGTCAGTAGTCAGTAGTCAGTAGTCAGTAGTCAGTAGTCATTAGTCATTAGTCATTAGTCAGCAGTCAGTAGTCAGCAGTCAGTAGTCAGTATTCAGTAGTCAGTAGTTAACAGGTTTCCTTTCTATGCTCTAGGCTGGTAACAAGTAGAGAGCATCTGTAGGGAAGGAAACGGCACGGCGGCCTGTCTGGCGCGGGAAACTGCGACTTTTAATAATTGCTATCAGATTAAAGATTGTAGCAAAACTTTTGAAATTGGCATTAAAATACCGCGTGAGAAAGCTCTGCCGGATCGAGATTGTTATGAATAACTTGACCGTCTCGGAACCAGACAACGCGGCGAGTTTGGCGCGCTACTTCCGGTTCGTGCGTTACCATCACCACAGTCATGCCGCTTTCATTGAATTCTGTAAAAATATCCATTACTTCTTGAGTGGTTTTTGTATCCAATGCACCAGTCGGTTCATCTGCAAGCAGCAACACCGGACGGTTGACAATAGCACGGGCGATGGCTACCCGCTGCTGCTGTCCTCCTGATAGTTGATTCGGTCTATTTTGCAACCGACTTTGCAAGCCTACTTTTGTTAAAGCGTCTACACCCCGTTCGCGTCTTTCGGCTGCGGGAATGCCTGCATAAACCATCGGTAACATGACGTTTTCTAAGGCTGTTAATTGAGGTAGCAGGTGAAATTGTTGGAAGACAAAACCTAATTTTAAATTACGAATTCCGGCTAATTCTGCTTCGGGCATTTGGGCGACATTTACGCCATCTAGGTAGTAACTGCCGGTCGTAGGTCGATCGAGACAGCCGATAATATTCATGGCTGTAGATTTGCCGGATCCCGATGCGCCCATAATCGAGCAATATTCTCCTTGGGTTACTGTCAAGCTGACACCGTTTAGGGCGCGCACTTCCAAGTCGCCGATGCCGTAAACTTTTGTTACGTCTTGCAGGCCGACGATGACGGGTTTTGAGGTGTCTTGCAGGTGGAGGTCTGAGTTGGTCTGGGTTTGTAGTTCAGGCATTTGTTTTTATGTGCGATCGACACAACTAATTACTAAGTTAACACTTCTGAGAGGTTTTGGCGGGTGGAAGGGCGATGTTTGGACGCTTATAGCACTTACGCAGGGGCGGGCAAGAAACCGGGTTTTTTCACGAAAATAATTGGTTATAGCCCGCAAAAACGCTAAAAACCCGGTTTCTTTGGTCTTAATGAATAAGTCCTAAGTTAAATAATTTGTGGCTTAAATGCGATCGGGATCGATGTTCAATTCGCGCAGTTTTGCCGCTAAACGTTCGGCTCTTTGAGATTCTTGTTCGGCTCTTTGAGATTCCTGCTCGGCTCTTTGAGACGCCTGCTCGGCTCTTTGAGATGCCTGCTCGGCTCTTTGAGATTCGTGTTCAGCTCTTTGAACTGCTTGTTCTGCACGCTGGCGGTTTAATTCACCCTGTTCCTCCAATTCCGCATAAGAAAGAAACCTTTGTCCATCTGGTCGATAAATTTCCAACCCATCTTCGCCCAACTCAAATCGTACTCCCAATCTAGGACTGATCCAGCCCTCCATCGGCTCAATTATTTCTAAGTTTCCTTCAATTCTTTGCCAACCGCTCAAATCGTTGTTTTCTGGATCGTAAAGATAATATTCCTCGACTCCATAGCGATTGTAAAACGCAAGCTTTTTGTACATTTTTGCTTGTCTATCGTTATGAGAGCGAATCTCAAATGTGACTTGGGGAGCAATATTATCTTCTTGAAATTGCATATAGGAACGTCGCTCGCCCTTTGGTCTACCAAATATTACCATCGTATCCGGTGCTTGAGAAATGTCTGGTCTACCTTGAACTGGATACCAGAGTAAATCGGCTGCTATAAAGACGTTTGGGTCATTTTTGAACAACGATTCGCAACCTTCTTTGATTGTGACAATTAATTTATATTGAATTGTGCTATCTGCCATTGGTTGACCGTCGCTGGATGGATAAATAATTTGTTCGTTCGTGACTTGCATAGTGGTTGTCTCCGAGAACTATCCGATCTTAATTATACTATAGCCGAGTCTCAGTTAGCTGAGGCAAACTCCCGTAATGGGTAATCGGTAATGGGCCAGAAATCATCGCTAGTAGCTAACCCAATTCCCAATCCCCAATCCCCAATTCCCAATTCCCAATTCCCAATTCCCAATGACTGCTAACTGATGACTAATGACTAATGACTAATGACTAATGACTAATGACTAATGACTAATGACTGATGACTAATGACTAATGACTACTGACTAATGACTAATGACTAATGACTACTGACTACTGACTACTGACTACTGACTGCTCTTTGAGCGTACTTCATGTTACTGAGAACCGCTATAGTTCCGATCGCCAATCAGCAATAATTTCCTCATTGGCTGCCGCCCCAAAATAGTTACATTTATATATATTTTTTGCGATTTGCTTGTGCTATACTTTAATAATGGGAGTGGTGGCAATTTTTAAATTAATGCACAGATTTCTATTATTTAATAATACCATGTCAAGGGCAAGAAGTAAAGTAGTTGACCCAAAAAAAATGAAAAATTTTTGAGATATCATGAAAAAAAGTAAAGCGCAAAAATCGTCAAATAAAGATAGGAAACTAGCGACAATTATGACATACGACTACGACTTGTTTGTGATCGGTGCGGGTTCTGGCGGATTGGCTAGTTCCAAGCGCGCGGCATCCTACGGGGCGAAGGTGGCGATCGCCGAAAACGACTTAGTAGGTGGCACCTGCGTAATTCGCGGCTGCGTCCCCAAAAAATTGATGGTTTACGCCTCTACATTTTCGCACCTTTACGAAGATGCAGTCGGCTACGGTTGGAGTCCAGTAGAAAGCAGTTTCGATTGGGAAAAACTCGTCACCAGCGTAGACACAGAAGTGCGGCGGCTGAGCAAACTGCACATCAGCTTCCTCGAAAAAGCCGGAGTGGAATTAATCTCAGGATACGCCAAATTTATCGACGCCCACACCGTCGAAGTTGGCGATAAAAAATACACCGCTGCTAAAATCTTAATTGCAGTCGGCGGCGAAGCTCACAGAGTGGACATTCCTGGTATCGAACACGCCATTACTTCCCGCGAAATCTTCTTGATCAAAGAGCAGCCGAAACGGTTGGCAATTTGGGGAGGAGGTTACATCGGCGTTGAATTTGCCTGCATTATGAACGGTTTGGGAAGTCAAGTAACTCAAATCATCCGGCGCGATTTAATTTTGAATGACTTTGATGGAGAAATTCGCACTAACGTGCAGGAAGGAATGGTTAAGCATGGGATCAATTTTGTGACTGGAAGCTCGATCGCGCAAATTGAAAAAACCCCGGAAGGCTTAAAATTAACTTTGTCGGGAGAATCGGAAGAAACCTTGACAGTTGATGCGCTTTTGTGTGCTACTGGACGATCGCCCAACTTGGAAAAATTGGGTTTGGAGAATGCGGGAGTAGAAACCGATAAAGGTGCGATCGCAGTTACCAAAGACAGCCGCACCAGTCAACCGCACATTTTTGCCGTCGGAGATTGCACCAACCGGATTAATTTAACGCCAATTGCGATCGCCGAAGGACGCGCTTTTGCCGATACTGAATTTGGCAACAATCCGAGAGCAATCAGTTACGAAAATGTGCCGTCAGCGGTATTTTCCCAGCCGGAAGCGGCTACAGTCGGCTTAAATGAAGAGCAGGCTAGAGCAAAGTTTCCCGAATCAATTAAGTGCTACACAGCCAAGTTTCGACCGATGTTTCACTCTTTGACAGGTGCAGATGAGAAGACTTTTGTCAAGTTAGTTGTTGAGACTAATACTGACAAAGTTTTGGGCGTACACATGGTGGGGAAAGACGCGGGCGAGATTATTCAAGGTATGGCGATCGCGGTTAATATGGGCGCGACAAAGAAAGATTTCGATGTGACTATTGGCATTCACCCATCGACTGCAGAAGAGTTTGTGACTCTGCGGTAAATCTTAAATCGGGACTGCCCACAAATTACTCGTATTACTCCTTACCAGGCTCTTCCTGGTAACGCCGCTCCGTCGGCTCTGCCTCCTCTTTCCCCAGCGAGGCAGAGCCTCTAGATATAGGTTCCCCGGCAGAGCCAGGGAAACAGTCAAATCAGTTAAACCCATGCGGTAGTTGGTTTTCCCTTCTTCCGACGGACTTACATCCGTTACATCCGTTAGATCCGTTACATCCGCTACAAAATCCGCTGCCGAACTTCCTTCTTCAATAATTTGAACCTTTTTCACACCTCTCCTGTCTAAACACTTCAGATAACGAACTGGTGGGGGAGACTTCACAGGTGTTAGGTGTGTCAGCCAATGTTTTAAACGATGACTGTTCCGACTCGGACTTAGTTGCTGAGTGTCTAAAGGGCGATCGTACTTGCTTTCGCTACCTTTACAAACGCTACCAACACAAAGTCAGGTCAACCCTTTACCAACTCTGCGGCCCGTCACTTCTTGACGATCTAGCACAAGAAGTATTCCTGCGAGTCTGGAAAGGATTGCCAAAACTCAAACAACAAGACAATTTTTCTACTTGGCTTTATCGAATCACTTGGAATGTGGCTTCCGACCAAAGACAAGCATTTGCTAAACAGCATTCTTTTGACTCCAAGCTCAAAAATCAAGAAACAAAGGATCGAGTTATTGTCAACAATCACACATCCGACTTGATGCAGTTACACTATCAAGATTTAGTGCAGCGCGGCCTGGATCAATTGAGCTTTGAACACCGCAGCGTTTTGGTGTTGCACGACCTAGAAGATATCCCGCAAAAAGAAGTATCCCAAATTTTGGGACTGCCCTCAGGGACTGTCAAATCTCGCGTGTTTTATGCCAGAAATGCTATGCGGCAATTTTTGCAAAAACAGGGAGTTCACGAACTATGAAGGACGGAAAGAGTGACGAAAAATTAGTTAATTTTTTAAAGCAACATCGCCCAAATGTTCCGGAATCTGCCCCAGATTTTGAGCTAAAACTTTTAGCAGCAATAGATAGGAATGAGGCGACGGTAGAGTTGAATCACCTAGGAGAAGCGCGATCGATCCAGGCTACTAAAAAGTCAAAAATCCTCCGTTTTCCCAAAGGGGCTTTTCCTACTGCGATCGCTGCAAGTCTGCTAGTTTTTGGGTCAGGTTATCGCGTCCTAGTTACCGCCCAACATCAGAAGGATGAGGCGGCACACCTAGAAGCATTTCTGGTCAATAACTGGGAGGCTGTATTGAAGGAGCCTTCAGCGGACAACTTGCTGGAACGCTCGCCAACTGACTTGTTTAATTACGCTGTTACTCCTGACAGCGAACAACCAAAAAATAACTAATCTCAAAGAGGTAATTTTCATGTCTATTCGCCGCATTTCTGCCCTAGCAGTTTTAATGTTAACCCTCGGTACTACAGCCGCTGCGACAGCCGTTTCTGCCCCCGCCCAAGCAGAAACAATTGCCCAAAACCAGCCTTCCAATCGACCCGGTGGTCAGAAAGGCGGGCTGTTCGAGCAACTCAATTTAAGCGCCGATCAAAAGCAGAAAATGCAGGCTGTGCGCGATCGCTACAAAGACCAAGTTTCTCAGCGAATGCAAGCCGTCCGCCAAGCCAGACAAGAATTGGAAACAATGATGTCTAGTGCGACAACAAATGCCAGCCAAATGCGCGATAAAAACCGCCAAATCATGGGATTGAGACAGCAGTTAGAAGAAGCGCAATTTGAAAGTATGCTAGGAATGCGAGAAGTGCTCACGCCGGAACAGCGCACCCAACTATCTCAACTGATGCAGCAGCGCAGGGAAGCTGCTAAAAACCGGAGGCAAAACAGCCAAAAACCGCAGTAATATACAAGTAGTTTTGAGTCGATATTCTAGTATTTCAGGTGCGGGCTACTCAAGAATCAATTTGTAGCCTGCGCCTGAAGCACAGGAAAATCAACTGTCAGCCAGTACAACTCAGTCAAACTGCAAAAAGTAATTTGACCCGCTAGTTATATTGGCAAGGTGTGCAGTGTTTACCCTACAATCAAGTTGTAAGGTATGCACTGCACACCTTACTGATTAAAGTTACAATAATTACAGTTCGCGATCGCATTAATACCACATAAATCAGATTTTGATCGGGATTATATCATGTCCGATCGACTACCATAACAAAAACGGTTCGTAGTGCGTCCTGGTTTCCGCTCCGGGATTGCGGTAAAGTCCGCACGCGCGATCCTTACTTATTGCGGTCAATCTATCGGATATTATATTAAAGGTTTAGATGCAGTTTTTTTGGTGAAACGAAACGATTTTTAATCAAATAGTGCGTCCGGGACTAAATTAGTTAGTAAATCTCATCAAAATTTCGGAATGAATATACAGAATAATTCAACTTACATTTATTTACACGGATTTGCTTCAAGCCCAGATTCCGCTAAGGCTAAATATTTCCAAAATCGCTTTTCTTCCCTAGGGATTGATCTAAAAACTCCCGATCTCAATCAAAACGATTTTTCCCGTCTCACCCTCACCCGCCAATTAAACCAAATAGAAACAGAATTTTTGCCAACCCAATCTTCTCCATCTCCGGCAGAAAATGTAAACAATCTAGGGGGAGTTACAATCATTGGGTCAAGTTTTGGCGGCTTGACGGCGGCTTGGTTGGCCCAGCGACAATTATCGGTAAAACGAATAGTTTTGTTAGCGCCCGCTTTTCAATTTCTCTCTCACTGGCTGCCGCTGTTGGGACAGCAACAGTTAGAAAAGTGGCACTCCGAGGAGTATTTACCAGTTTATCATTATGGCGAACAGCGCTATCTGCCACTGAATTATCAGTTTGTGGCAGAAATGTCTCAATACCCTGACGAAAAATTAATGCGGCCAGTCCCTACGTTAATTGTTCACGGGAAGCATGATACAATCATACCGATTCAAGCTAGCAGAAATTTTTCCGAGCACCGTCCCTGGGTGCAATTAATCGAATTAGAAGACGATCATTCTTTGGGAAATGTCCTAACGGAAATTTGGGAAGCGATTCAAAAGTTTTGCCAATTTCCCCATGAAACTTAGACTTCACCAAAAAATTGGTACAAGTTTCCGACACTCCCAAAGTATCGAACATACAATTTTAGACTTTTGTTCAAACTCTCAGATTTAATGGGAGAGTTAATATAAAATCTAAAATTATTCAATCTCAAATCGACTTACCAACTTGCAAGTGTCAACAATCAAATGACTGAACAAGATTCATCGACTCGCACCTTAGCCGTTGACATTGGCGGAAGCGGCATCAAAGTTATGGTTTTGAACGCTGAAGGTGAACCTCAGACGGAACGCAGCCGTTTAGAAACGCCTCAACCACCGAAACCGGAACCGGTATTAGAGGCGATCGCCTCTTTAGCAAGCGCACAAGGAGAATTTGACCGAGTATCCGTCGGTTTTCCCGGCGTGGTTTGTCGCGGAATCACCAAAACCGCAGTAAATTTAGATCCGTCTTGGGTCGATTTTGACCTAGCAACTACCCTCAAAGACCGTTTGGGAAAACCTGTGCGAGTGGCGAATGATGCCGACATTCAAGGATTGGGATCGATCGCTGGGACGGGCGTAGAATTAGTAATTACCCTCGGCACCGGTTTCGGTTCTTCCTTATTTGTCGATGGTATTTTGGTGCCAAATCTAGAGTTAGGACATCACCCGTTTCGCAAAGGGGAAACTTACGAACAGCAATTAGGGCGATCGGCATTAGATGCAGTCGGCACCAAAAGATGGAATCGCCGTCTGGAAAAAGCGCTGGTATGTCTGCAAAATCTGTTTAACTGCGATCGGCTTTACATCGGCGGAGGCAATGCTAAAAAAATTGTTTTTGATTTACCGCCGCAGGTTAAAATAGTGCCAAATGTCAGCGGTTTGTTGGGCGGGATCGCTTTGTGGCGCGATTTAAATAATCATTAGTCATTAGTCATTAGTCATTAGTCATTAGTCATTAGTCATTAGTCATTAGTCATTGGTTATTGGTTATTGGTTATTGGTTATTGGTTATTGGTTATTGGTTATTGGTTATTGGTTATTGGTTACTGGCTACGAATTCCCAATCCCTCCGCTTCGCTCCGCCCAATTCTCAATCCCCAATAACAACTAACAAATAACAACTAACAGCTAACAGCTAACAGTCAACATTCATTAGTCATTAGTCATTAGTCATTAGTTATTGATTTGTGATAATGAAGAATTTACCAACTAGATATTAGAGACTAATAACCCTAATAGTGTAAAACTAAATCGTAATTAGACCATCTACAATCTCAGACCTGAAATCATACTATGCTGCCTTTTATCCGCCAAGACTTAGCCGAACTTACCGCCTACACTCCCCATCCGGGTGGCGCGTCAGGAGAATCAGCGTACTCGGAAAGTGCGATCGATCGCCTAGACACCAACGAATGCCCCTACGACTTACCAGAAGAATTAAAACAAAAGCTAGCTTGGACTTACCAGCAGTTAATTGAAACAAATCGCTATCCCGACGGAGGCCACGCAGCACTCAAAGAGGCGATCGCCCAATACGTCAACGAATCCCTAAATCCCCCCCCCCTTAACCAGGGTGCTCTCCTAAATGCCCCCCCCCTTAACAAGGGGGGGCTAGGGGGGGTTACATCTCCAAAAACTGCCATTACAGCCGACAATATCTCTGTCGGAAACGGTTCCGACGAACTAATTAGATCGCTTTTAATTGCAACCTGTCTGGGTGGCCAAGGCTCAATTTTAGTCGCCAATCCCACCTTTTCGATGTATGGCATTATCGCGCAAACCCTCGGTATTCCCGCTGTCAGTGTGGCGCGAAAAGAGGATAATTTTGAAATAGATATCGAGGCGGCTAAAAGAGCGATCCTCTCCGAGGGCTGCGCTAACGCCCAAAATCAAAATCCCCCCGTGCGCGCCGTCTTTGTCGTCCATCCCAATTCCCCCACAGCTAATGCTTT
Source organism: Microcoleus sp. CZ3-B2 (assembly GCF_036705055.1). Taxonomy (NCBI): domain Bacteria; kingdom Bacillati; phylum Cyanobacteriota; class Cyanophyceae; order Oscillatoriales; family Microcoleaceae; genus Microcoleus; species Microcoleus sp. CZ3-B2. Next base: position 17,676 of record NZ_JAUBTN010000019.1, read on the forward strand.
GACACCAGATGAGGTGGATTGGTTAGAAACATTACCGCCCAATATTTTAGTAGTAATTGACGAAGCTTATTTTGAATTCAGCCACAATACCTTAGCAGACAGATTGCACCAACACCCGAACTGGGTAATTTTGCGAACATTTTCCAAAGCATTTCGACTAGCATCAATGAGAGTCGGATATGCGATCGCCCATCCAGAGTTCACAGCCGCCTTAGAAAAAATCCGCCTCCCCTACAACCTCCCCAGTTTATCGCAAACCGCAGCCGAATTCGCCCTAGCCCAGCGACAGCTACTGCTAGCAGTAGTTCCCGAAATTATAGCCGAAAGAGCCAAATTAATTGCAGCGCTAACTCAGCAGCCAAAATTGCAAGTTTGGCCCAGTGCGGCAAACTTTGTTTACCTGCGGGTGAAAGCCAGCGACAGCGAAGCAGCGGAACAGGAACACCAAAAAATCATGCAGCAGCTAAAAATTCGAGGAACGTTAATTCGTCACACAGGCGGAGGTTTGCGAATTACGGTTGGTAGCCCGGAGGAAAATCAGCGGACAGTCGATCGAATCGCTGCGATTTTGATTTGACAACAACCCTTAAAAATGGTATGAATTGAAGCAAATTACCATGCCATTTTTAATTATCAATCTGTCGCGCCGCCCGAATAGTTTGGGGAAATACGCCTACTAAAAGTGCCAAAGCTTCATCGGGAATTTGTGCCACTGTTTCCCCATCAAAATATTGTTCAAACTGAGTTAAAATCATTTGTGCGCGTTCCAAAGCTGTCGGCTTTGCAGTTAACTGTTCCGTTAATCGCACCCAATGCCGCCGAATTCCAAAAGCTTTCTGTCTTTCTTCGGGAGATTGAGGACAAACTAAACCAAAATCTCCCACGGGAATCGCCCGCCCAGAGTCAACGTCAAAAGCACCGCCAACCGCAGCCCCCGGCCCGGCAAACTCTGCGTGGAAGCGCTTAATCAAAATTAGACCGTTCCGGCGACGGCTATCTACCATCAACAGTTGGCCGTTGTTGATTTCTGCGAGAATTTCAGAGGGGTTGGTGTACTCAGTCAAATCTGTGCCAAGGTTTCGATGTCGCAAGTCCGGGTCTGCACAAAGGCAGATGCGGACAATAGCGTTAAAGTTAAAATCAGAGCTGGATGAAATCTCAAATCTGCGATCGTCCAGCGATCGAGATTATTCATTTAAACTTATAAATCAATACTGTCACAAGGTGGTAGCTTGAGCGCGATCGAATATCAAATGCAGGTTGAACAAGTAGTAGACACCCTGAAAGCGGAGCTCCCGACGCTGTTTGAGAAAGACATCTCCTACGACATATACACAAAAGCCATCTATTTTCAAGATCCCGTCAACAAATTTAAAGGAAAAATCAACTACCGCATTATCTTTTGGACTTTGCGATTTCACGGGCAGCTATTTTTTAACGAGATTTACTTCGACCTCCACGACGTAAGTCAGACAGCCCCTGATACTATTGTGGCAAATTGGACTGTGCGCGGGACGCTGCGCGTACCCTGGAAAGCTCAAATTTTCTTTAACGGCTACTCTACCTACAAAATGGATGAGGACGGCTTGATTTACCAACATATCGACACTTGGGACAGAAAACCCGGAGAAATTTTAAAGCAGTTTTTGGGCAAGGGAACATTTTTACTCAAATAGTAGCAGGGGACTGCACGTAAACCGTAGGATTTTCCATCGTAAACACAATACCGTGGACTGCAAGAGATTTAGCAATTTGAACGCTTGCTAACTCTAGTAGGCGTTTACGCACCTCAACCGCATTATCCTGAGAGCCTAAAATTGCCAAACTAACCCTTAATCTTTTTCCCGAACCATCGGCGAGAGCAATATTTGTGCTGTTAGGATCGATTCCTGATAGGAAAACAATTTTTTCCATGATAGCTTGCTGCACTAGAGCATATTCTCGTTCTCCTAAAGCACTTGCAAAGTCCATATACAGTAACACCATAATTTTTTTGGCAAGAGTAACGTTTTCAATTTCTACACTGACTAAGATAGAATTGGGCATCACAATAATTGTACCCGTACCGAGGGAACGAATTTTTGTCGATCGCAATCCAATACTTTCTACTTTCCCCAACTCTCCAGCGGGTAGACGGATATAGTCACCAGTGACAAAAGGGCGATCTAAATACAATACTAGAGTAGCAATCAGTTGTTCGAGAATTTTTTGGGCTGCAAAGGCGACGGCTAAACCAACCAACCCCAAACTAGCAACCAAACCAATCAAGTCAAAGTTTACGCTGCGGGCAAATGTCACCAGTGCTACAATAAAGATAAAGACATTCAACACAGTTTCAAATACTAAAATTGCATCATCGCTACTGGGATTAAATTTTCCCCCAAACTTGAATCCATAGGTACGCAGGTAGCGGCTAGTAACTTTTGTAGATAACCAATAGAGACAGCCAACTACAAATAAATTAGCAATCGGTTTTAGCAGCTCATACACAACTGGTGCTAATGTTTCTAGCAAGCTCAGAGACCAACTGACACAAATAGAGAGAACTGAAAATTGCACGAGGATTTCGCTTGGTTGAATAAGTGCCAGGTAAACATTTTCTGTTGAATGAATATCTAGCTTTTTGATGGCAAATCTCAATAAGCCTGGAGCGTAGTGGCTAAATACAAAAGAGCTTCCTAATGCTCCCAAAAATATCAGCCACTGGGGCTGAGAAAATGGGGAAAAAATCTGATAGCGAATACTTCGCAATACCGGGAACCATTCCGCACACACTAGGGCGATCGCTAACCAGGCAAAACTAAAAAAAACCTTGGTAAAACTACCAGTTTCCCACTGAGCTATTTTGGCGACAATTACCAATAAAAACCGCAATAGTATAATAATTCCTATACCAATTAAAACCCACAAACTTCTCTCCACAATGTATTGTGAAGTTCGTTCTTTTTTTGCCTTGGCGACCGCCCTTTCTAGAATATCTTCCCATTGTTTAGCTTGTTGAGATAAAGAAAAGTTTGGTAAAACATCGTTAGCGGTAACTGTCAACAAGTAATTCTTGTTTAAAGAAATTGAAGTAGCGCTTGTATTAGGATCGTTACGCACATCAAAACTTATGAGTTTCTCCTTTGAAATCGCATCAGCCAGTAATTTATTGGCAAATTCGGTACGATCTAATGCTGAAGATCGATCTACAGGTTGTAAATAAAACAGCGGAATGCCATCAACTACTACAGGAGAATGAGGGCCGTCAACACTTAGAGCAAAACTCATCGGAAAAGTCGCTAAAAACAAAGCCATTACAAATAAGAATATCAGCTTCATTGGTCGTTTAAATAGGAATTGGAGCATCCACATAAATCGTTGGTTGGTTAATGGTGAAAGAAATATTATGTTTTGGGAGTTGTTTGGTGATTTGTTGGGTAGCTAGATCCAGCAATTGCCGCCTCAAGTCCATAGATAATTCATTAGAACCCAAAATGAAAAAAGAAATTTGGGCTTGGTTGTTACTGAAGGAAACCTCCGTGCTGCGCCAGTCTAAACCAAAAATGTCCATCGTGCTTTCCATCACAGTTTGACGGATTAGTGCTTCATCCTGAGCAGATACCTGTTCGGGAAACTCTAGCATCATAATCGACATGACTTTCTTAGCGCTGGTATAGTTCTCTATGGTAACTTCTGTCAGCGAATTATTAGGAATAACTGTGAGAGTACCTTTACCAGAGGTGCGAATTTTTGTTGACCTTAAACCAATACTTTCGACTCGTCCGAAAGTGCCTTGTTTTCCCAGAGGGCCGTCGGATAAACCAATATAGTCTCCAACTTGAAAAGGGCGATCGAGAGTTAATACAATTCCTCCTAAAAATTGTTCTAACGTCTTCTGAGCAGCAAAGGCAATAGCAACACCTCCAATCCCCAAGCTAGCAAGTATGCCTCCCACATTGAGATTATGGCTAATGCAAAAGACTAAAATGACTATTACAGCGATCGCAAAGTCTCCCAGATAGCGAATTAAAAAGATAGACTCGCCTCTTACTTTCGGGTTGGAGTCAAAGGTTGCGCCTAAAATTGTGCTATTAAAAACTTCTCGAAATAAACTTGACACTAGCCAACCGGCAGAGCAAGTGATGCCCGCACTCAAACCAAACTCCATCAATTTTAGCCATTTAGTGTGAGGGATTAAAACTAACATGACTTCCATCGCTGACAGAGTTAATAAAATTAAAATTAGATTTTTAGAGGCAAGCAATACACCAATATATTTTTTTTTCAAGAAGCTTGGGGCAAATAAAGCTAATATCAATCTCAAGGTTGGGAACGCTACCAGTCCAGCTAATCCCCCAATTCCTCCAGCTAGAAAAATCAGGATAACTTGCAAAAAGCGATCGCCATAATTTAAAGGCAGTTGTGTGAACATAAATAGCAAATTAATTGTTGTTGTCATGGTCAAACTAACTGTATTATAATAAATAGTTGACAGTTGACAATTGACAGTCGTCATTAGTGCGAGCTTAAAAACTCGCGAACCTAGTCATTAGTCATTAGTCATTAGTCATTAGTTGTTAGTCATTAGTCATTAGTCATTAGTCATTAGTCATTAGTTGTTAGTTGTTAGGAAGAAAAAAGAAGCAAGCAGGAAGAATTTAGTTTAAGTTATTTAGGGGTAACTGAGTTATTTTCCGATTTGAGTAAAGTTTGGCGTAATGTTGCCTCTAGTTCCGGTGACAAAGCCAAAGGAATGCTCCCAGATCGCACGTGCAAATCTCGTTGAGGAAACGGAATTTGGATTTCATGCTCTCGAAAAAGTTCTTCAATACGGAAAAATAAATCACTCTTGACGCGATACTGTGCGATGGGTTCAACAATCCAAACCCGCAGCTCAAAATTCAAGGAACTATCACCAAAACCCAAGAAAAAAACAATCGGTTCTGGAGTCTTCAAGACATCAGAATGTCCCCTACCAGCTTTTAGCAATGCCTCCTTAACTTGATTGATATCACAGCCGTAGGCAACACCAACTGGAATTCTGATTCGCGACACAGAATTCTCATAGTTCCAGTTAGTTACATCATCCTCTAAGAAACGGGAATTGGGTAAAATAATCGAAACTTGATCTAGGTTGCGAAGCACTGTACTGCGAGCGCCAATACGGATCACAGTGCCTTCAATTTTACCGACATTCACAAAGTCGCCTACCCGAATCGGACGTTCAAAGAGCAAAATCAGACCGCTACCAAAGTTTTTAGCGATATCCTGAAATCCAAAACCGATACCAACTCCTAATGCACTAAAGATAATTGTTAGAGAACTCAGGTCAATTCCCCATATTTGCATCAGAACGATGGTTCCTATAACAACCAGCAAATATTTGGCAATCACGGCAACGGCTTCTTGACTGCCTCGACTGATACGGGTGACTTCCAAAATTCGCAGTTTAAATATTTTAGAAATAACGCCGCTAAGGACAACCCATCCCAGGATTAGAGCAGCTAGAATTAGCAGATCGGTGACTGAGTAATTGTTGCGTCCTACAGACAGGGCTTTAGATGTGAAAGTGCTGACTAAACTGCTGGTTAGGGTGTAACTCCAAATCCGAGTTACCGGAAACAGATTGGTAATGTAAAGGGCGGTGACAATCCAAAGCGCAACCCTTGCAAAAAACAGAGTTAAGTTAAATAATAAGTTCAGAGCTTTGGGCGAATCATTAACTCCAACTTCTTCGTTTGATGGTTCGACAAATCGCTGGATTGCAGCTTGTCTGGCCGATCGCCACAGCCATCCTAATGCTTTGTTGAGGGCGATCGCCAGCCCGACAGTCGCCGCTGCCAGCATCAGCATATTTTTCATGAATCCGGCGCTTCTTTCATTTTGAGCTTGCTGCAAAGCTTGACTGAGTTGTTGGGCCCAAAGATTAGCTTGTTCGGCGGGCGTGCGATTTTCTTGCACATCGGATTGAGTGACTGTCAGCAGGTATTTGCCATTAACCACAATGGTGGGATACCGATCGCGAATTTCAGTTGTGACTCGAACGGTTTCTTGAGATTGCTCAATTTGTTTGAGTCGCAAATTGAGCAAATCGGCTCGTTCGGTGCCCGTCAATGAGTCAGCATCGCTGACGCTAAAAATTGGACGACCATCTACCACAACAGATGTCGCCGTCCTCGCTGCTTGAACGGGTAAAGCCTGCAAAACTAAGCTTAGCGCTAAGGCTGTGATGATTCCCAGTATTTGGTAACGAACAAATGAAGATTTCCGGCGATTTAACATATTTTACCAATTTCAATGCACTCCTCATATTTCGCGATCGCTATGCCTCTAATAAACCTCCATCGCAAAGCAAGTTTTTGAACAAGCAGGATGCCCGTTCTACAAGAATCGTTGGAGAGGTTTCAGGGAATTGCAAACTGGATATTGATGACAAAGCCCAATAAGTGCAACCATCAGAAGGATTAACGGTGCGGCAGTGCTTGAGGAATACTTTGCCAGCGCACTTTGGTACTTGATACTCAGATTACTTTTGCATTATAACGGCTTAAACTGATTGAGTTACCCGTTCAGTTCCCTTAACACTGTTAGACAATGCTCGAAAGGACTGAAGTCCGAACGATCGAACTTGATGGAAAGGACTGAAGTCCTCATTACGAACTTGCTCGAAATGTTTAAGTATTAGTTTGAATCTATTCTGCGGCGGCATTTGGGAAGTCTCCAAGATATAGAAAAAACCGTCGCACTCTATAATTACTCCCCTATGTTCTCAACTCCCAAAAAGAGAGACAGTTCTTGATTTAAGCGACCCGATCGCACAAACTCAGCATAGGTGTCAGCCTCGATCGCCAGCAACTCACCTCGAATTTGCTCAGCAATAAACGTGCTGAGATCGGGATATTCATCTTGAAGCCGATCGACCTCCGCCTCAATCCTCATTAACTCCCCCTTAACCAGCGATTCTTGATACTCATAAAACTCCCGATCCACCCCCGGCTGGTCCTCCATCTCAGCCAACCGTTGCAACACCCGAAACAAAGCCGCCCGACGGGCGATCGCCTCCAAATACTCCCCGCGCATCGGCCCATCCCCCAGCAGATCCAGTTTTTGCAGAACAGGCTGAATAGTCAGTCCCTGCACCAATAAAGTAAACAACACCGTCCCAAAAACCGTCGCAATCACCACCTCCCGGCCCGGTAAACCTTCAGGTACACTCAAAGCCAAAGCCACCGACACCGCACCCCGCAGCCCTCCCCACCACAGCACCGTTTGCTCCGGCAGCGGAATGGACGACCCAGCAAAACGGTTGCTGAGACTTCCCAGTCCGTAAATGGCGATCGCCCGCGTTACAATCACCGCCACAATCGTCACCGCGATCGCATCCAAATTTTCGCCCAAACTCCCAAACCGAATCTGATCGCCTATCAGCAAAAACACAATCGAATTCACAAAAAAAGCTAAAAATTCCCAAAACTCACTCACAATAATCCGAGTGCGAGGATTCATCCCGATGCGAGAACCAAAATTGCCCAAAATTAGCCCCGTCGCGACCACCCCAATCACCCCCGACCCCCCCAAATCCTCCGCAATCAAATAAGTACCGTAGGCCGAAACCAACGTCAGAGACTGCTCCACCAGAGGCAAATCGAACCGCTGCGTCAGATAAGAAATCGCAAAGCCGATTAACCCGCCAACCCCCAGCCCAATCCCCACCACCGTTATCAACTCCAGCAAAATCGGCCCCGGCGATAAATTAGCAGTTCCCTGAGCAAAAGCAGCCAGAAATCCAAACGCCACAACCGCCATTCCGTCATTAAACAAACTTTCGCCTTCCACCAAGGTGCTCAGACGCTTCTCAACCCCCAACTCCCGAAACAAAGCCGTCACCGAAACCGGATCGGTAGCTGAAAGGGTAGCCCCAATCATCAGCGCAGTTCCCAAAGAAAGACCGGCAAATTGATTCAAACCAATTGCCACACCCGCAATGGAAATCAGCACACCGAAAACAGCATAAAGACAAATAGGAATTAAATTCTGTTTTAAACTCGACCACTTCAAATTCCAAGCAGCTTCAAACAGCAGCGGCGGCAGAAAAATCAACAGAATCAATTCAGGCGAAAGATTCACCAACCGCACATCTATTAAAGCCAGTCCTGCTCCTACAATTACTAGCAGCAGCGTATAGGGAATTCGGCGCAACCAACTAACAATTTGTGGCAGAGTTGCCACACTCAAAGAAACTGAAAGCACCAGTAAAAATTGCTTCAGATTGTCTTCAATCGCCACTTCTTGTATACTTTCTATCATTTTAAAAATTTCCTATTTGTAATTATCGGATTGCATATAGCAATCCTAAATGATTTTCTGTAGGGACACGGCAGTGCCGTGTCCCTACAGATGGGTTTTGGGGAAATCACATTCCGTCTTTTCGACACTGGTGTTAAAAACAGTCAGCGTGTCACTCCTCCTTCAACTGCATCCTGCTGAACAGAAGGTGAGGAATTTTGGGGCGGTTTTTTGAGAACTGTTTTTAACTGGACAATTGGTTGAGTTGCAGTTGCAGTTTTAGTAATATAGCGATCGGGCCCAAGTTGCCATTTTGTTTGTAGGTAATTGCGGATTGCTTGCGATCGCTTTTGGGCGGGCGATCCAACTTCAGATGGCGCTTGACCGGAACTCATTTCAATCTGCAATTTAGGATTTTGCTGTACCGTCTTACCCAGTCGATCGAGCAATTGAACTTGATTTGCCGCAATTTGAGCTTGATTTAACGCAAAAGTAACCGTTCCAGCAACCGGCGCAATCCGATTGAAATTGACCTGCGCTGTAGGGTAATTTAATTGACTGCGGATATCCTCCACCAGCAGCGCTTGTCCGTCGCGATCGAGATCCCGCGGACTAAAGTAAGCAATCTGAATCCTTAACGGCGTCAGCGGGCTAGTAATCGCCTGATAACTCATCAATTGAGCCGGTAGGGGCAAAATCAGGGAGTCGAGGGCAGACTCCACAGCCGTCAAAAAACTCGATTGCAATTCCGCAACCGTCGGAGGAGGCTCCGGCTTGATTGTTTCTGAAACCTTTGTTGGTAACAGCTCGTTAGAAGCTATGGGAATTTGAATCAAATTCAGAGCAATTGACTCCAACGGCCTCCCGAGTTTCGCTGACAGCAATTGCTTGTATTGCTCTCGTTCCGCTTCCGTGTAAACCTTGCTAGTAACTACCTGAAGTTGAGCAACTAATTTACGCTTTTGTTCTCGAAATGAAAGTTGACTGATGTACGATCGCACCTTACCATCAGGAAAGTTACCAAAGTTTTTTTGCCAGATTTCTGTAGCGTTATTACGCAGTTCATTTTCTTGCTGCTTGCGAGAGATTTCGTCACTAAGTTGATTGTAAGATTGATACAGAGGAATCGAAGTCAATAAAATAGTCATCAAAATCAGCAGCAGGCGACTTGGCAAACTACCGATGCGCTTCAATCGTTCCGACGCCGGAATTCGCTCGACCAAAGACTGCATCCAAATACTTTCTCCATTGCTTTCCCGCCACAAACGCACTCGCTCGCGCACGGGAAAACTATCAATATGCAGAACCAAAAACACCAGCATCGCCATAAACGTAATAGCGACTAAGTTGGTAAAAAACAGCAGCCCTCCCCCCCGCGCCACCGCCAAACCGCTTCCGGGACTCAGACTCACCGCCATCCCAATCCCGTAACCCACCACACACAGCGGCGGCATCAACGCCACCGCGATAGAAACCCCCGGAATAGAGGTAACAACCCCCTTAGCCTCCTTGCAAATAGCCACCGCCCCCACAGCTCCAGAAAACAGCGCAATCACTAAATCCAGCAAATTTGGCTGAGTTCTGGCCAGAATTTCGCTGGTCATTTCCTTAAACGGCAAAATCAATACCAACACCACCGCAAAGGAAATAGCCAGCGTGCAGCTCAAAATTAAATTAACGAGGGCCCGCAGCGCCAAAATCGCATCCCCAGCAGCTAAAGCCAGCCCGTTTGCCAAAATACTCCCCATTAAAGGTGAAATCAGCATCGCGCCAATGATTACGGCCGGACTATTCAACACCAATCCCAGGGTAGCTATCCCAGCAGAAAATAAAACTTGAATCCAATAGCTCGCATCGGTCAGCGTTACGGATTGAGCAATGTCCAAGTAGACTTGTTCTTTGCGAAGGTTGCTCACCCCCAAATTTTGAGCAAACCAGCGGCTCAACCGAGAGAACTGCGCTAATATCTTTAGGCGCTGCATTACATATCCTGAGAAACAATAAATATTTTTTACCAACCTAGTGTAGTGCATTGATGCCTATCTTTGTGGTGGCAGCATCAATAAGAGGCAGTTTGTGTAGCTTGGGTTGAGAGAAACTGAGATATTGCACTATTTTCTCTAAGCTGATAAAAACCGGAAATAAAACCAAAAATATAAGTTTTTATCCTAGATTTTTAATCCTATAGCAATCCTAAATCATTATCACGTGCGGCGAACATAAATGTGATTTCCCCAAAATCCATCTGTAGGGACACGGCAGTGCCGTGTCCGGGAGACGGCAATGCCGTGTCCCTACAGACAATCATTTAGGATTGCTATATTCCCGGTTTTTGCTGGTTGTGCAATATGTCAGGAAGCACGAATCCTACATTTCACTTCGCCCAACAATATCATCAGTTCAGAAATCGAGTTTTCGACTTCAATATTTAGTTTTCACTCACAGATTAGGTCAAAAATCCAGTTGCTTTGGTTTCAAAGGTCTAAAGGACTAATTAGCAGTACCGATAATTAAACCCGATCGCGCGGGCAGATTCAACACTAACTTCCTAGTTTCTCCCTCACCTTCCCAAACAAACTCACCCTTGCCAAACAGCAATTTATCGTGAGGAAATTTCAAACTGGGAGTCTCAAAATTTACCTTTACCTCTTGAGTTGCCACATTCACCGCCACAATTATTTCTTCATCCTCCAAAATTCGCGCAAAGACGTAGACCGTGCCTTCAGCAAACAGGATTTTGTAAGTCCCTGTGCGGAGGGCGGCGTATTTGTGGCGCAAAGCTATCAACTGTTTGTGGTAATCTAAAACATCTAGTTCCCAGTGATCTTTTAAGGGAAAACTGCGGCGAGAATCTGGATCTAGAGCGCCCGGTAAACCAACTTCATCACCGTAATAAATGCTGGGAGCTCCGGCATAAGTTAACAGCAGCAAAGTCGCAATTTCGACACTAGAGCGATCGTCTCCAGCAATTGACAGCAACCTCGCAGTATCGTGACTGGCTAACAAATTTAGTTGAGTTAGCTGTATTTCCCACGGATATAATTCCAAAACTTTCTGAATCTTCTCGCCGTACTGCTTGGCAAACAGCGCCGGATAGGGGTAATAAGAACGACCTTCTAATTGGTTCATATCTACCCGATCGCCCGCAGCAAAAGCAATAGTCGGTGCCGCAAACAGATAATTCATCACGCCGTCAAATTGACTGCCATCGAGCCATTCTCTCGCATCTTCCCAGACTTCGCCGACAATGTAAGCTTCTGGATTAACAGCTTTCACTCTGTCTCGAAATTCCTGCCAAAATCCTTCTGTTTTAATTTCAAAAGGAACGTCCAGCCGCCAGCCGTCAATGCCGAATTTAATCCAATATTCGGCGACTTCCATAATATACTCTCGCACTTCAGGATTGTCGTGATTGAACACGGGCAGCGCTCGATTGCCGTCCCAACCGAGATAATTAGCTGGGAAATTGCCGTCGTAGGGGGATAGCGGCCAGCCTTCAACTTGAAACCAATCTAGCCAAGGAGAATGGGGGCCATTTTCCAGGATGTCATGGAAGAAGAAAAAGCCGCGGCTGGCGTGGTTGAATACGCCGTCTAGGACAATTTTGATATTGCGATCGTGGGCTGCGTCTAGAAGTTCTTTAAACGCTGGATTGCCGCCCAACATCGGATCTACTTGGTAGTAGTCGTGGGTGTGGTAGCGGTGGTTACTGGCCGACTGAAAAATGGGGGTAAAGTAAATGGCATTAATGCCTAAATCTTGCAAGTAATCTAGCTGTTCCATAACGCCCCACAAGTCGCCTCCTTTGTAGCTTTGGAGGGTAGGGATTTTGTGCCATTCTTCCCACATGAAGTTTTGCAGGAGGCGCTTGCGGGGTTGTTTGCTTTTGGCAAAGCGATCGGGGAATATTTGGTAGAATACGGCGTGTTTAACCCAGTCGGGGGTTTGAATTTGCATACAATTTTCCTAGCTTGCTATGGCTTAGGCTACAGTAGCAGAGGTTTCTAGGGAATCTAGCTTTTGGTAGAGAATATACACTCGATCGAGTTTTGTCGATCGACCGATCGTAAAATATCACACAAATTTGCCGTCCATCGGAGATTTCTCACTGATTTTATCTCAGATATCGATCGTCCCGACTCAGGTGTGTCATTGGTCATCAGTCATCAGTGGTGTGTCGCTGGCTGTGGGTGCAACGTCATCAGTCAAAGGCTGGAACCATACCAAAGGGCGATCGATCCTGGATGGATAAATTGCCACAAAGCCAGAATTAACAACAGAAAAATTGTAATTAACAGCCAAAACCCCGAACCTTATTCTGTCGTTAAACTTCCCTTATTTATCGATGGGTATTTTAACTCAAACCTCAAAATTTTTTTAAATATCCATGATTGATGGATGAGTATTTTAACTCACAACTCAACACTCATATAGCAATTCGAGCAACAGATGAGGTATCGATCCCTCAAGCCCTCAATCTCTCAATCCCCCAATCTAAAACTTGTACGCTCGCGACTTGTGAGCCAGCGTAGCCGAAGGGAGTCGAAGTATCTAAAATCTCAACTTCTCACCTTTTTGAAAAAGGCTACAACTATAGTCCCGCAGGCACTCCAACTCTCATAAACCTCGTTTTTTTCACTCCTATAGAACCTACGTAAAAAAATCGGTTTCTTGGAAAATAGTTGCTAATCCGAGAGATGCTCGATCGATAAACCTGGTATTTTTGCCTAGCCTGCGTCCTGGACTGTCTTATCGAGCGTAGGAACAAAGTATTTTGATTAAAAATCCCTGTTTCACCACCAGTGACTGAACTCAAAACTCAAAACTTCCTTGCTCCCCCCCCTTGTCAAGAAGCCCTCACCATTAGACACTGAACTTGGAGAGTTAATCGACCCTAGGGAGAAAGTTCCTTGAAAAAAGTCTTAGCCATCATCCTCGGTGGCGGTGTCGGCACCCGCCTTTACCCCCTAACAAAACTGCGAGCCAAACCCGCAGTTCCCCTGGCCGGCAAATATCGCCTCATCGATATTCCTGTCAGCAATTGCATCAATTCCGAAATACTCAAAATCTACGTTCTCACCCAATTCAATTCGGCATCCCTCAACCGCCACATCTCTCGTACCTACCAGTTTTCTGGCTTCAGCGAGGGATTTGTCGAGGTGCTCGCCGCCCAGCAAACCCAGGAAAATGCCAACTGGTTCCAAGGGACAGCAGACGCAGTTCGCCAATATCTCTCGCTACTAGAACAGTGGGACGTTGACGAATTCTTGATTCTCTCAGGCGACCACCTCTACCGCATGGACTACCAGAAGTTTGTGGAGAGACACCGCGAAACCAAGGCCGATATCACCCTCTCGGTTTTGCCGATGGACGAGAAGCGGGCGTCGGATTTTGGTTTGATGAAAATCGACGGAAGCGGCCGCGTTGTTTCTTTCAGCGAAAAGCCAAAAGGCGATGCGCTCAAACAAATGCAGGTGGATACTACTAAACTGGGACTGACAGCGCAGCAGGCTCAGGAAAGTCCTTACATTGCTTCGATGGGGATTTATCTGTTTAAAAAAGAAGTTTTGATTAAACTTCTGAAAGAATCTCCAAACCAAACTGATTTTGGCAAAGAAATTATTCCGAATTCTTCAAAAAACCATAACGTTCAAGCTTATTTGTTTGACGATTACTGGGAAGATATCGGAACGATTGAGGCTTTTTATGATGCTAACTTGGCTCTTACTAAACAGCCTAAGCCTCCTTTCAGTTTCTACGATGAAAATGCGCCGATTTACACTCGCCCGCGTTTCTTGCCGCCGACTAAGCTTTTAGATACTCACATCACTGAATCGATTATTGCTGAAGGCTGCATTCTCAAAAGTTGCCGGATCGATCATTCTGTGCTGGGAGTTCGATCGCGCATTGAAGCTGGATGTACGATTCAAGATACCCTGGTTATGGGTGCTGACTTCTACGAACCCGACGCCGAACGGCATTCGAGTTTAGACAATGGCGGTGTCGCCCTCGGTATCGGTGCGGATACTACAATTCGCCGCGCGATTGTGGATAAAAATACCCGCATCGGCCGCAACGTTCAAATAATTAATAAAGACCGAGTGGAAGAATCCAACCGCGAAAACCAAGGTTTTTACATCCGCAGCGGCATTGTCGTAGTCCTGAAAAACGCCACGATTCCTGATGGAACTATCATTTAGTTATTAGTCATTAGTCATTAGTGGTCAGCGCTCAATTTTTTGATTTAAAATCAGCCACCTGAAAGTCAGGTGACTGATGATAAATAACTAAATTAGTGACCGATTACCAATGACCGATGACTGATAACTGATAACTGATGACTCAAGGGATTTTTTTTTTTAGTTCATTATTAATTGCAACTGCTGATACCAGGTGGTCGCAATACTTGGCTTGATTTAAAGCACCGGGTTTTAATATGGTACTGTCTCTGTTACAGCCTTTCTCAAAAGAGTGAAAAATCAGTCGATTTTAGATTGGGATGGAGGGATTAAGAGATTGAGGAATCGATATTGCCTATGAGAACTCGAACTGTTATACAGGGCGTTGTGAGACTGATATGTTCGATCGCCTGCGTCTGGCGGATGGCTTCTGATTCTTATATTTGCGATCGTAGCACGACTGACAAACGCGCTGCCCGTTTCTGAGCAACACACAAATCTCCGAACGATCTTTCCAGTCGTCGCAGCAGCCACAAGGCCAACTTAGCAAATAATTCATCATGTCAATACCCTAGTAGCGTCAAAAGCTTATTGATATATACTATCCTATCTTAATTTTTTTGAAAGTGTGTACTCTAGTTAACAAATGAGGAAAAGATTATCTTATATTTTTGTGATTTAAGTCAATGAAGAAAGTGTCAAAATAAGATATAGCGTTTCTCAAAAAGGTGATAAGTTAGTCGCTTTTAGATACTTCGGCTCCCTTCGGCTACGCGAGCGTACAAGTTTTAGATTTTAGATGGAATAGTTTGTGATTGTCGATTTTCGATTGGGGAATTGAGGAATTGAGGGATTTTAGATTTTAGATACTTCGGCTTCGCTTAGCACAAGTTTTAGATTTTAGATTGAGGAATTGGGGATTGAGGGATTGGGGGATTGGGGAATCTATGGATTTTAGATGAAGCGATTGAGGGATTGAGGGATTTTTTATGGGGGGATTGAGGACTCGATCGCTCAATACTTCATATTTCGCTCAAACTGCTATAGTATAGCATCGGTACGGTTAGGGAAAAATGTCTCGCAAGGTTGTTGAATTTGGGCGCGCTTTAGGGTAAAGTACACTCACAATTTACGCTGCAAATTCTCCGAAACTTCCCGATCGGAACCTATTAGGATTGGGATTGCTTGAAAAGCTAGAGAAACAAAAGTGCGATCGCACCCTGCACCGCAAAAAACAGCAAAAAGAGCGATCGCCCGCGCCAATCTACCCTCATACAGAACTCGCACCAACTAGCCAGCAGCAGCTATCCGAGGCTCGCATCAAGGGCGGCGGGACTATCGGGCGCGCGGGCTACACCAAAATCAAGGGAGGCGCACAACGGCTAAAAACCTTAAATAGCAGCCAGGTGCGGAAATTGCGATGTCCCGTAAGCAACAACCGAACTCGATCGAGTCCCAACCTTTGATAACCTATAATTTAAATCAGATGCAGCAGGCAGTTTTTACCCTAAGCATCAAACTAACTTGCCATCTTGCTAATTAGGGATTTATTTTTTCTAACAACTAACAACTAACAACTAATAAAGAGAGGATTGCTTAATGGCTGCAACAGATTTTAAAGACTATTACGCTATTTTGGGACTCAACAAAACCGCCACTTCAGACGAAATGAAAAAAACTTTTCGCAAACTAGCGCGAAAATATCACCCGGACATGAACCCCGGAAACAAAGAAGCCGAAGCTCGTTTTAAAGAAGTAAACGAAGCTTACGAAGTGCTCTCAGACCCAGAAAAACGCAAAAAATACGACCAATACGGTCAATACTGGAAACAAGCGGCTACAACTGGCGGCGGATGGCCCGGCGGAAACAGTACAAATGTAGACTTTGGCGGCGTTGACTTCAGCCAGTACGGCAGTTTTGACGAATTTATCAATGCCTTGCTCGGCCGCGCGGCTGGTGGCAGTGCTGGTGCTGGTCGCAACGGTCAGTGGAATTACAGCACCTACCGCGGCGGCACCGGCGGGCCGGGCGGTTTTGGGGGATTTGAAGATTTCGCGGGGTACGAAAACCGCAGCGCAGGAAGCTCTCTCGATACCGAGGTGACGATTTCCCTAACTTTGGGGGAAGCGTTTCGCGGCACTTCTAAGCGAGTCGCCACGGGCGAAGTTTCGATTCCTGCGGGTGTGAAAACCGGCAGCAAAATTAGGGTGAAAGGCAAAGGTCAAGTTGACCCGTACACGAAGCAGCAGGGAGATTTGTACCTCAAATTAGAAGTTTTGCCTCACGCTTTTTTCCAGTTTGAGGGAGAGAATTTAATTTGCGAAGTGCCGATAACTCCCGATGAAGCGGTGTTGGGAGCTTCGATTGAAGTGCCTGCGCCTGAAGGTACGATAGTGGTAAAATTTCCAGCCGGGATGCGTTCTGGCCAGTCTTTGCGGTTGCGAGGTAAAGGATGGCCGAAACCGAAGAAGGATGAACGCACTGATTTGTTGGTCAAAATTGCGATCGTTCCGCCCAAGGAACTCAGCGCCCTAGAGCGCGAATGCTATGAAAAAATCCAGGCCAATCGCACTTTTAATCCCCGAAGCAATTTAAGCCAAGCGCTACTTTGAAACAACCTGCATTGCGCGTACCAGACAACGCCAAGAAGGAAAGCGAGTCATCTGTGGGGTTGAGGGGGGTTTGCAAATATCGTGGATCTGAAGTTATCGATATTGGTGAACCCGTTGTGCATTGGATGCAAGCTCGATCTATTCATACTCGATCGTTCCACTTTCTCAAGACTCATCGCTAGCTGTTAGCTGACTGGGTTGGCTACCTTCTTGGATTTTAATGCTAATGTTTTTAGCTCCTTTTTTCTCCAAATCTTTGATGTAGCCGTTGGTGTTATGAGAAGCTTCATCTTTGCTTTCGTAGGGGCCAAAATAATAGGTGCGCTTGGGCAAATCTGTGTCAACTTCCACCCACCACTGGCGACTTCTAGCACCCATCGGTTGAGTTAGTATCCAGAAAGCAGCAACGTACATACCTAATAGATAAAGTCCGAACATAGTAGCTATCCCTGAAGTTAAGTAGTTTGTAATGTTCTTAAGCTACCAGGAAAAATAGATTGATCGGATCGTCCTATATGCTGATTTAGCTCTGGTAATTGTTGAGGGTAAATGCTGGTTAATATCTGCATTTTGGTGGAGAATAGTTTGAGGTTTCGGCGATGTAAGTCGTTGCAACACGTACAAATTCTACTCCCAGCGGACTAGGAGAAGATAATGTTTATATTATTGTTGAGGTTTCAGTTAACTCAACATTCAAAAGTTTTAAGCTGCGATACTCTCTGAAAATTCATCTTCGTCAATGGTGAGAGCTGAAGGCTGACACCGTTTGATGCGGATGCTTACTCTTTTGGCTCCTTCGCTTTCCAAATCTTCGAGATAGCCCGGAGTATGACTGGAGGCTTCTTGGTCGGTGTCGAAGGGGCCAAAATAATAGGTACAGCGAGGCAAATCTGTGACGATTTCTACCCACCATTTTTCGGGTCTGCGGGAGTTGGGCGCAGCAAGCACGGACAAGACTACGATGTAGATACAAAATAAATAAAATCCGAGCATTTTTCCTCTTTTGGGGTTATTTATTTTCTATTGGGCTTATGCTGATGAACTGGGTTTTTAGGATACGTTAGAGGTTGCAGAGTATCTCTCAAGAAACGGGGTTTCTCTTGTCCTGCGCGCAAGTCTTGTTATAAATTTACCAAGGCAATTTGTGCGATCGCCTCGATCTAAGTGCTGATTTTGAGGTGAGATATAAAATCCTAGGGAATAAGCTATTTTGTATTTAATTTTAAGCTCGATCGCGCTATAAATTGTCACGAGAGTTTAAATATCGAGTAGCTGGCAATTTAGATGCGCGACAGATGGGTTCGGGAAATATGCCGAAATGTAGAGTGACTTTACGCTAGCACCGCCACAGCTTGAAAAACTGTGGCTAAAATAGCAAAACCCGCCGCGGCGGGTTGTTTTGTTAAGCTATAAAATTATTCCAACAAATCTGATTTGTCGGCCCGCATCAGGAGGCTGAGGTTTAACGCTTGCCTTTGGGGAACTGTTCGATGCCAGCCCAACCGTAAAAAACTAGCTCGTCGTTTTGAACTCGGCAGCGGTCTACTCGTAATTGAGTGCCTTCTAAGGCAAATTTGTCTAAATCTAGCAAGTTATTTACGTGGGCAATTATAGCTTGACCCAAGTCTACTGCTTGCTGGTCGCCTCCGTATGTAACGCTGACAAATTGGATTTTGCGTCGGTCTTCTACTTGCAATTGAGCTGTAATATCTATGTTGACTGGTTCGCTGGAATTGCCGATCGCAATTTCGGACTGCAGCCTAATTGATTTGTCTGTTCCGAAGCTGACTTCTGTGTTTTGAAAGTGCAGAGATTGCTCTTGATATTTCAGCTTCTGGAGTTTTTCAACTACAAAAGGTGTGTTGAATGAGGTGGTTAAATCCGATCGACTTAAGACTACTCGCATATTTGCCTGGGTAGGCTGCCGCAATTTCACGCTTCCTGCAAAAATCGCCCCAAAATCAATGGAGAGTGCTTGCAGGTAGAGTTCCATCACTTCTATGCGAAGGCCGTTGTACATCAACATACCTTTGCCAATGAAGTCGAAACCATCGATGCTTCCCTGCAATAGTTTGGCTACTGGTTCGACTCGGATGTTGGCATCGGCCTTTTCCGAACTTTTGAATAAGGCCGCGATCGCAGCTCCTGCTACTTTGCTGACAAGGCGATCGCCACTTTGACCTTGAAAGGATGTACCGCTAAACAAAGCTGCTACCATTTATGCGTTTGCTGATCTAATGTCGCTATTATAACCTCCCATTAAGAAATGTTAAAATAGCTTGTGCTTATTCACTTTATAAGTTGATCTTGTTTTTGATCTGCCTAGAAAGGAATATATTTGAAATTTAAGGACTCAGCGGGGTGCCTTGGAGACAGGCGCGATCGAGCAAAGCTCCATCCCATATGGTTTGTTCGATCGCAGCACAGAGCAAATTAGCCCCCGTCAGGTTAGCCCCGCGGAGTACGGCTCCATTCAAGATGGCTTCTTCCAAATCAGCACCGGACAAATCAGCACCGGACAAATTAGCATGGCTCAAATCGGCAGATTGCAAAATTGCCCGAACCAAAGCTGCGCCGCGCAAATCGGCACCACGCAAATCGACACCGCTCAAATCCAAATTGCCGATCGCAGCGCCTGTCAAAAAAGCACCCCCAAAACTTGCCTCGCGCACTAAAGCATTAGCAAAGGAAGCTCCGCGCAAATCGGCATTCCGAAAATCTGCGCCCCGCAAATCTGCGCCACTCAAGTCAGCGCCGCGGAGGTTTGCTCGCAATACGGCCCGCTGCAAGTTAGCGCCGGCGAGATTAGCTCCTGCTAAGTTGGCTTGAGACAAGTCGGCACCAGCGAGAGCGGCCCCTCCTAAGTCTGTGCCGGCTAAATCTCTGCCGGCCAACATATAAACTTTGCCTTTGCGTATAGCTTCGAGGTCGTTAGTCATTAGTTTTTGGTCAGTTGTCAGTTGTCAGTTGGCAGTTGGCAGTTGGCAGTTGTCAGTTGGCAGTTGGCAGTTGTCAGTTGGCAGTTGGCAGTTGGCAGTTGTCTGTTGTTACCAATAACAAATAACAAATAACCAATAACAAATAACCAATAACCAATAACCAATAACAAATAACCAATAACTACTAACTAAAAACTAATTCCCGCCATCATTTTATAACACCGGAGCGGCTGCGGTGGTTCGATCGCCCAAATCTTCCAACCAGACATTCGGCAGTTGGCTGGGGCGATTCGGCAACTGCATCAAACCCATTTCGGCTAACCTGACGACGTTGCTGAGAGTTTCCACCAAAGCCGGATCGAAGCGAAGGCCGCACAGTTGTCGGCACTCTTCCAAAGCTTCCGCCAAACTCAAAGCCGGACGATCGCCCCGTGGTTGAGTCAATTCTTGAAAATAAGCGACCAACCCCAAAATCCGCGCAGCAATCGGTATCTCTTCGCCTCGCAAACCCTCTGGCCTGCCGCTGCCGTCCCAATATTCGAGTTTGTGCTTGACAATTTCTGCTACAGGTGCTAGTTCCGGCATGGCTTGCAGCAATTGGGAACCGATAAAACTGCGATCGCGCCAAAATGAGAAAGTTGATTGGTCAAAAGCATCGGGAGTGCGATCGAACACCTCATTTGGCGCGGAAACCAAGCCGATTCTAAACAGCAATCCGGCCAGCCGCAGCCTCCGCAACTGCAAAGCCGGCAAATCCAGCAGTTGACCCAAAGTTTCCGACAAAGCCGCCACCTGCAAAGAAGCTGTGGGATTTGAAGTATCGCGTTCGTCCACGCGCTGCGCCATCCGCAGAAAAGCTTGAAGTTTGTTGGCGTTCAAATTGCGGCTGACGCGCAAAGCTTGACCTTCCAATTCCCACAAATCGCGGGTTTGGCGGTTAATTGCTACCATTTGTTGCTGAGAACTTTGCAGGTAAGTGACGATCCGCGATACTACGCCGCTAATATCTGCCAAGGGCGGGCCTTTGGTGGCAAGAATCGATCGGTAAATTTCCTGCAAACTGTCGGCTAGGGGAGAATTATAATGTCGTGTCTGTTCTATAAAAATTTCTGCAGAGGCTGACACTAAGGACTGGTCAAAGGACCACAAACCGTAGAACTTTCGTTCTGTATCAACTTCTGGCTTGCCCTCTGGCAAATATTCTTCGCTGGAAAGTTCGCGGCAAAGCACCATTGCTTTGTATGTCGGGGCGAGGATGATCAGATTCCATTCTTCGATGATGGGGTCGTTTTCATCGAGATTTATTAAAGATACATTTTCTAATTGCCCGGTTTTGTGTGTAGCGAAACCGCTGTCGGCTACTGCACCGATGACAACGCGCCGAGAGGCGTTAGCAATATCCAGGTAGCGATCGGCTTCCTGTAAATACCATTTACCCTGCTGAAACGTCACCAAAACTAGGGGTTTGAGTTCGAGTTCGTCCCCGCTGCTGGTTTGCAAGATGTGGTCTTCTAGGGCGTGACACAGGGCTACTAGGGTGTTTTTGAAGTAAACCCCGTAGCTAGAAGGCAGTTTTCCGTCGGGAAGTGTAGCTTGTAGTCTGGCGAGAGTTGATTCTGGATTCATTGCAAAAGGCGGTGCCGGCTCTTATTTATTGTAGCGGGCGATCGAGTTTTTTTAGCATTTTTTCTCATTCCCAGGCTCTCAACTGCGGCGCATCTAATTGTAACAATCTTATTTTTCTAAACTTTTGTGGGTGGGATTTGAGTAGCGCCCAAAAAGTTAAATTTAAACTGGCAATTTCAGGAACCCGGTTTCTTGCGTGATTTATCGTCAGTCAACGCAAAACTCGTAGAAACCGGGTTTTTAGCGACATATCGATCGGCAATGAAACTGTCGCTACGTCTTGTCTGAATAAACTTTGTTTTACTTATCTTTTGTCCCCGAAACCTCCGCAATTAAATTATCTTTATCAACTTTCGGAACAAAATCAGGGCGTTCTTTGGATTCCCAGCCGGGGGGACGCTTGGAGTTGTACCACGCAATGGAGCCGATACTAACCGCGGCCACAAATCCAACACCAAGAACTGAGATGGGAATAATTAGGTTGCTTTCTACCATTAGGTTAAAATCCTTATTTACTTTACTTCTTTATCATTTTATGTGCTTTGGGCGATCGCGCAATATATCTGAAGGCTGAAAAAGTGAGTGCATTGCAGCCATAATACTTAGATATGGGAATTTGGGGGCTGATTTTATGTCGCTGTTGACAATGGCATTGCTGTTAGCTGCCAGTTTTGCCCTCGGTGCTTTGCCGCTTACTAGCTGGGTGGTGCGACTGGTGGGCGGCGGTGATTTGAGGCGGTTGGGCACGGGAAATGTTGGTGTTTCGGCTGCTTTCATTCACGGCGGGAAATTGGCGGGGATTGCTGCGGTGTTCGCGGAAGTTGGCCGGGGTATTTTACCGGTTTTGGCGGGCAGATTTTACTTCCCGGATGCACCGGAAATTGCGATCGCCCTGTTGATTTCTCTAGTCGCGGGCAGATATGCGATCGCCGGAGGTGGAGGTGTCACTAATGCCGTTTGGGGTCTTTTGGTATTTTCGCCGCCGGTGGCTGTCTCGTCGGGTATCTGGGGGCTGCTGGTGTGGGGTTTGGCACAGCGGTGGTGGGCGAAGGGCGATCGGGCGAGACTCTTTGCTTCCCGCTGCGGCTGTCTGTGCACTCCTCTCTGGGTTTGGGTGTGGCGGCAATCTTTGCCCGAATTTTTAGCAGCAGCAGGATTAGCTTTGTTGTTAGTGGCGATTAATATCCGTCAGGGTGATGATATGGCTTTATCTAAATCGGAACAATTGTTTTCTCTAGATGACTCGCTGGATGCTGCAATCTGCGGCGATAAAGCTGCTAAGTTGTCTCAGCTAAAACGCGCTGGTTTTAATGTTCCTAATGGCTGGATTTTGCCATCGAAGGAAGAAGGCAGTTCGGCAGCGGATTTTGTAGCGGATGTAGCGGATGTAAGAAAGAGGGAAGAGGGCAGTTCGGCAGCGGATTTTGTAGCGGATGTAACGGATGTTAAGAATAGGAAAATAGGCCGAGGAAATAATCGGAAGTGCGATCGCCCTTCAATCAGTAATTCTGTCATCCAAAACCTCAAAGCGAAAATCCCAAACCGCATAATTGTGCGCTCTTCGGCTGCGGGAGAAGATGGTGATTTTAGTTCCGCCGCCGGACAATATCAAACCATCGGCCCTGTTTTGACTGAAGCAGAATTGCTCGACGGCATTAATTGCTGCCGCCAGTCTTATTGGACTTCCGAAGCTGTGGCTTACCGCCGCCAGCGACAACTCCCCGACACTCAAATGGCTGTCTTGATTCAGCCTTATATTGAAAGCCAAATTGCCGGAGTTATGTTCAGTCGCAATCCTTTAGATGGCGGTTCCCAAATCATTATTGAAGCTTTGCCAGCAGGTGCTGCATCTGTTGTCGGCGGGCAAGTTACTCCGGTTCATTTGGAAGTTGATTTTAGCCAAGTTGAAACTTTAGAAGAAAATTTAAGCGCCCTAGAATTTAGTTCAATTCTTGATAAATCTATTGTATCAGAATTAGTCAAACAAGCGCAAGCCATCGAAGCTTTTTTTCACGGCATCCCGCAGGATATTGAGTGGAGTTGGGACGGGGAAAAAGTTTGGATTTTGCAAAGCCGCCCGATTACCAATTTGCAGCCGTTTTGGACGCGGACTATTGCGGCAGAAGTGATTCCCGGTGCAATTCGCCCGCTAACTTGGTCGATTAATCGGCCGCTGACTTGTGGGGTTTGGGGAGAGATTTTTCAGGTGGTTTTGGGCGATCGCGCTGCTAATCTAAATTTTAATGAAACAGCAACTTTGCTTGGTTCCCACGCCTATTTTAATGCGACTTTGTTGGGCGAAATTTTTCGGATGATGGGATTGCCGGAACAGGGTTTGGAATTTTTGCTCAGAGGGCAGAAGATCGGTAAACCGCCTTTGGGGAAGATTTTGCCTTCTTTGCCCGGTTTGTGGCGTTTGGTGCAGCGGGAGAGGTCGCTAAATGCAGATTTTGAGGGCGATCGTACTTCTAT
Organism: Microcoleus sp. CZ3-B2; assembly: GCF_036705055.1. Lineage (NCBI taxonomy): Bacteria > Bacillati > Cyanobacteriota > Cyanophyceae > Oscillatoriales > Microcoleaceae > Microcoleus > Microcoleus sp. CZ3-B2. Next base: position 41,773 of record NZ_JAUBTN010000019.1, read on the forward strand.
TTTTATCCCCGCGCTGCAAAGTCTGGAGAAGTCAGTTGGCAGTTGGCAGTTGGCAGTTGGCAATAGTAACAATGCCCAATGCCCAATGCCCAATGCCCGATGCCCGATTCCCAATTATCAATATTTGTCGGAGTTGTTAGAGAGAGCAGAGCAAATTCAGGAGTGGCTGAAACCGATTACTTATTACAATATATTAGGGCCGATCGGGCTGGCTATTCGCAAGGCAATTTTTCGCGTTCCCGATGAATGGTTGGACAATGGTAATGCACCGGAAATTGCTTCGGTGCGGGCTTTGCAGCAGTTAGCAAAAAAGTTGCGGGAAGCTGCGAGTTCGCAGTCAAACGAGACTATTTCAACGGCACAACTAACGCAGATATTTGCTGAAAGTTCGGCGCTGCAAGCAGAATTTGCAGAGTGGCTTGATACTTACGGATATTTGAGCGAAGTGGGGACGGATATTGCTGTTGCTACTTGGCGCGAACAACCGGAAATTTACCAAAAGTTAATCGTAACTATGGCTCAAAAATCTGCTGTAACTAATTTAGATGAAAGTCGAAAGTTGGGTTTGAGTTTTTGGCAGAAATGGCGATTGGATAAATGTCAGGAAAGAACTACAGTCAAAAATGAAATTAGCCAAGTTTACGCCCGGTTGTTGGCTGATTTGCGCTGGACTTTTTTGGAGATTGAGGCTTGCGGATTGGTAATGGAAGTATTTGCGGAAGCTGGGGATATTTTTTATCTGGAATTTGGGGAGATTCAGCAGTGGATTCGCAGTGGCGCGAGTGTTGGTTTTCAGGATACCATTAGCCAAAGGCGCGATCGCCTGTTAGCCGATCGCGATCGCCCGATTCCTGCTGTAGTCTACGGCAATTTGCTGCCAAATTCTCGGCAAAGGTCGATCGACTCAGCAACATCCGCAACTGGCATTATGCAGGGAATCCCCGCAAGTATCGGCTGCGTCGAAGGTTTTATCAAGATTTGCCGCACCGCCACCACAGATTTAGGCGAAAGTGCGATCGTTGTCGTACCCTACACCGATGCAGGTTGGGCACCCCTGCTGTTAGGAGCAACAGCAATTATATCTGAAGTGGGTGGCCAATTGTCTCACGGAGCAATCATCGCTCGCGAGTACAAAATTCCCGCAGTTATGAATATTGCAGAAGCTACAACTCGCCTGCGAGACGGTCAAAAAGTGCGGGTAGACGGATATCTCGGCACTGTAGAATTGCTGGAATAAACGAAACGAAAAATGTAAAAACTTATGCCTGCGGTACGGGCAGGTTTTGCCAAAAATAATTGCCTAAAACCCATAATCTAGTAAATGCGCCCCGCCACATAAAAAAGCCGTTTATTCACTATCATGCAAGATATCCGCCCTACAAACCGCTCTCAAATTGCCTCTTTCCTAAAGTAAGAAATTCTGGACAACATAATTCCCCAAACTTCTACCAGAACTCAAACCATCTAGGTTAGCACTCATGAAATGGATGCCTCCGTAAAGGCGGCTCATCCCCGATTCGTCAGCAGCTTCGGCAAAGTTTTCAAAAGTTCGCAAACTGTTGACAGATTTATCTCCCTTGTCCGCAAAGCCGTAATCCGAACCGAATACAGCATTCAGAACAGGCTCTGCCGCACCGCTAAAGGTACTGTGGCCCGACGTGTACTCAGGGAACGGCGGAGTTACCAGCAGCGGAGTCCACAGGGGGTCGGCTGTCGTGTTGGGGTTGTTGTCTCTGTCAGCTTCGCGGATAGCTGTCACCGGCCGCCACAAATTGTACTTGTACTTGGTATCCCAAGAGACAACAGCAGCATCGGCGAGGGCAAAATTTAGCAGGGCGAACAACCGGGCGTTATCTTCCAGAGAGTTACCCGCCAGGGCGGCTGCATCTTCGGCGATTTGGTTCCAGTGGCCCGGAGGCGTAAAAGTACCTGCACCGTTGGCCCAGAAGTTGGCGATCGCAGTTTGATCTGGGGTGCGCGTGAGACTGTCACTTTTGCCGATTTCTTTGACGAAGTTAACTTCCTCTGCGTACTTGGCGCTGTCAAGGGCGGGGGGGCCCTCTGTGCGAAACTGAGAACCGCTAGTCATAGCAAAGGGAGTAACGCCGGGCCACTGCGGCGCCAGCCCTACAGCAAAAGCGGGGGGAGTCGGCGTCCAGAGACCGGGCTCGGTTGAGGGGGTGTACGGCACTTCTGTCTTTGTGCCGTCTGTACTCCGCAAAGTGATAATTTGGTCGGCCACCTGTTGTCCGAGGGCGATGCCGTCTTCTTTAGATTTACCGTCAGGAATTTTGGCTAAAGACGATGCGTATGCTTCGTTGAATGTGGCTGCTTGGGCTGGGTAGAGGCTGACTAAGACGCGGAGGGCAGCGGCTGCTGTGGCTGCTTCTGGTGATGTGCCTGCTGGTGCATCGATGCTGATCCGGTAAGGGCTGTATTTTTTGGTGATGGAGTTAACAGAGTCGTAAACGGCTGCCTGAACCATTGCCATGTTGCGGGAGGCCAAAGGAGGCGGGCTGTTGCCTGTCCGCACTGCATTCAGCATGACTCCGTTCCAATCGAGGATGGGGTTTCCCGATAATTGAGTTGTGAAGTTGGATCGGTCGATCGTGCTGCTGTTGACTCCTGGCAATACTGCTAAATATTCGCCCGTGAGTTTGTCTTGAATTACCGTGCTGTTGCTGTTAGCGTCTGTGCCTTGCTTGATGTCTAAGTCGTCAAATGTGAGGCCGTCTAGCAATCGAATTTTGTCGCTGCCACTGCCGAAGTCTGTGATGTAGTCGGCTGTTGCTACCGTTGGGCCGCCGCTGCCTTTAGCAATAGCAAATATATCATCGCCTGTGCCACCGGTCATTGTATCGCTACCCGCACCGCCGTAAATGATATCGTTGCCGGAGTCGCCCAAAATTAGGTCGCTGCCTTTGCCTCCCCAGAGAATGTCATCGTCTGCACCGCCGGAAATCGTATCGTTGCCTCGATCGCCGCAGATTTTGTCTTTGCCTGCATCGCCTTGGAGATAGTCGTCTCCGCTGTTGGCATAAATTATGTCGTTGCCATCCAAGGCGTTAATTCTGTCTGGTTCTGAAGTTCCTTCGAGATAGTCGAATTTAGCAGTACCGGTAAGAGAAACCATTGGTATTTATGGGATATTGTTGGTTAAGTAATAGCAAAGACTCACAGTACAGATAAATGATCGCATCTGTTCGCTTCTGATTTATCTTATGATATTTTGCGCTTACTACGTAAATACCCTGACTTCAACTTTATGAAATCTTTAATGTTTAACTTATTTTTATAAATTTTGGGAATTCTTTGTAAGTAAGTCGGTGGGGAAAAACACAACTGTGTTAAGAAAGATAAATGAGGCTAAAACCCCCATCCCTCCTGCATTCTGTCTCCTGACTCCTGCCTCATCCCAACTACAAATATTTACGCCTTTCTACTTACACAAAAGTACCTAATTTGTTCTAATTATTTACAATCTTACTGGCGTTTTTAATATTTTTTTAAGTTATCTACATGGTGAGAATCAAAGTATAAAATAACCGTAATTAATCCGGTATTTACTTAAGCACAATATATATATGCGATTATTTTTTAAGCACTTCTCAATGCTGCGATCGGGTCGAGTTTTGATGCCTGACGCGCCGGGACAACGCCGAAAAACAGACCTACAGTGCCGGATACGCTGACAGCAAGGGCGATCGCCACGGGTGAAATGCCAGCTTGCAGGGGCGTGAAATTACCTACAAGCAAAATACCGCCCACACCTACGCAAGTACCTACTATCCCTCCGGCAGCGGATAAAATTATAGCTTCGACGATAAATTGAAACAGGATATCTTGTTGCGAAGCCCCGATCGCCTTTCTCAGCCCGATTTCTTGAGTCCGCTCGCTCACAGATACTAGCATAATGTTCATAATCCCAATTCCGCCTACTAACAAAGAAATACTAGCAACAGCAGTTAGCATCAGTGTCAGAGCCCCGGAAATCGCACCCATTGTCGCCATTAAATCTTTCTGATTTCTGACAGTAAAGTCATCTTCTGTGGTAATCTTGTGCCGCAGTCTCAGCAAGTTTTCTACCTGAAATTGAGCCGCGTCCATTTTCGACTCATCTTGAATAGAAATAAACAGCGAGGTGACAGCTAAACCGTAGGGAGATTTCCGCCCGACAATGCGGTTGGCCATTGTGGCGATCGGCACAACAGCCGAGTTATCATAATTCGTACCAAAAGATGTGCCTTTGGATGCCAATACTCCAATCACTTTCATGCTGACATCTTTGACTCGTACTTGTTCGCCGAGGGGGTTAGCATTGTCAAACAATTTCTCGGCCAATTCTGAACCTAACACTACAACTTGATTGTTTTGCTTAACATCGAGTTCCGTCAAAAATCGCCCTTTAGCCATTTCAAAATTTCTGACAGTGAGAAATTCTGGAATTGTGCCAAAAATTAGAGACGAAACATTTTTGTTGCTGTAGCGAACAATCTCCGAACTGTTGAGTTCTGCTGAAACACCTTGCACCGACGAGACTTGAGTGGCGATCGCCTTAGCATCCTCTACTATCAATGTTTGAGGCGCGCTGGCGATCGAACTTCGCCTAGCATTGGGCACTCCCGGCCTCACTATCAATACATTTGTACCCAGGGATTGAACTTGTCCTGCTACAAATTTTTGTGCTCCCTCTCCAATTCCAATCATCGCAATTACCGAAGCATTTCCGACAATCATCCCAATCATCGTTAAACTGCTGCGAGTTTTGTTTGCTACCAATGTTTGACCCGCCATTTTAACGCTTTCAATAAAATTCATACTTTGTTATTTGTTATTTGTTATTTGTTATTTGTTATTGGTTATTTGTTGTTTGTTGTTTGTTATTGGTTATTGGTTATTGGTTATTGGTTATTTGTTGTTTGTTGTTTGTTGTTTGTCATTTGTCATTTGTTATTGGGCATCGGGCATCGGGCATCGGGCATCGGGCATTGTAATTGAAACCCACAAATAACCAATGACTAATGACTAATGACTAATGACTACTGACTAATGACTAATGACTAATGACTAATGACTACTGACTAATGACTAATGACTAATGACTACTGACTAATGACTAATGACTAATGACTAATGACTAATGACTACTGACTACTGACTAATGACTACTGACTACTGACTAATGACTACTGACTAATGACTAATTAAGCACTTCTCAATGCGACAATCGGGTCTAATTTAGCAGCTTGTTTTGCAGGTACGATGCCGAAAAATAAGCCGATACTGCCAGAAACACCGACTGCAAGGGCGATCGCCACTGGAGACACGCTAGCTTGCAAAGGAGTGAAAGCAGACACCAAAAGCACACCGCCGATACCGAATCCAGTGCCGATCGCACCACCAGCAGCCGACAAAATCACAGCCTCAATCATAAACTGAATCAAGATATCCTGTCCTGAAGCACCGATCGCCTTTCTCAGTCCAATTTCCTTCGTGCGTTCCGTCACAGAAACCAGCATAATATTCATAATCCCGATGCCGCCCACAAACAGCGAAATTGCCGCCACAAAAGCCAACATCAGAGTCAAAGCACCAGTAATGCTGCCCAAAGTCTTCATTAAATCTTTCTGATTTCGGACAGTAAAATCATCCTCTTTAGTAATTTTATGACGCAATCTGAGCAGATTCTCTATTTGAAATTGAGCCGCCTGCATCATAGCTTCATCTTTGATTGAAACCGAAATAAATGTTACTTTAGTACCGTAAGGAGACGATCTACCTACGATCAAATTTGCCATTGTTGTCAGCGGCAAATAAACATTCATATCTTGATTGTCGCCAAAACTTGAACCCTTGGACTGCATCACACCAATCACTTGAAAAGTCGAATTTTTGATGCGGATGTATTGACCGATCGGCTGTGTATTGCCAAATAATTGTTCTGCTGCTTCCGATCCTAAAGCAACCACATTTTCTTGTCTTTCTAAATCTAATTTGCTTAAAAATCTACCTTTGGCAACATCAAAGCTTCTGACTGTCAGAAATTCTGGGTTGGTTCCGACAATGGAAGATGAGACGTTTTTATTGCGGTAAGTAACGAGTTGACTATCATTGAGAGTTGGTGAAACTTCTTGGACGGAAGGAACTTGAGATGCGATCGCCTCTGCATCTTCCAACACCAAAGTCTGAGGCGGAATCACCGGACGACTTTGGGCTTCAGGACTTCCGGGAATGATAAATAGCAAATTTGAACCCAGAGAGTTAACTTGTCCCGCAATAAACGTCTGAGCTCCTTCGCCGATACCAATCATCGAAATTACAGAGGCATTACCAATAATAATTCCTAACATCGTCAAGCTGCTGCGGAGTTTGTTTGCCGTCAAAGTTGTGACAGCCATTTTGACACTTTCAAGAATATCCATAAGTCGATTTTGGATTTTAGATTTTAGGTTTTAGATTGGCTGTTGACTGTTGACTGTTGACTGTTGACTACTAACCACTGCCAACTGCCAACTGCCAACTATCAACTGACTACTTCTGATTCTTGATAATATCCTCCAACTTTTTACCAGCAGGAAGTTCAGTAAACACCCGATCGCCCGCCTTAGCACCCTCCAAAATCTGAATCTTGTTACCAATAGTCGATCCAACAGTCACAGGCTTAAACTTCGGCTGCTGCTTCTCATCGGGAACTAGCACACCTGTTTGACCTTTATTGGTCACAATTGCCACCGTCGGGACAACCAAAGCATTGCTGAGCTTTTGACCGACAAATCTCAAATCTACGTTCATACCCGACTGCAAGAAATCCTTGCCAGAGTCAATGGCAACTCGCACTTGAAACAAAGTTACATCTCGTTCCTTAACAGCTTCCGGCGCAATTAACTTAACGCGGCCTTTAAACACTTTATCGGGATAAGCATCAGCCACTATTTCAACTATTTGACCCGGTTTAATTTGACTGATATCTGCCTCCGGCACTTTCGCCAAAACCTCCACATCTCTAGCCAAAGCGACAATCGATGTCGAAGTTGCCGAAGTAGCTTCCGATGCCGAAGTTGCCGGAGTTACAAAAGCTCCTTGAATCGCGTATCTTTGGGTAATAATTCCCGCAAAAGGAGCGCGAACTTTCGTATCTTCTAACTGCACTTCTTGAAAGCGGACTTGAGCCTGAGCTTCGGCTAAATCAGCTTTAGCGGCAGCTATTTCTTCCGGGCGAGCACCGTTTTCTTGGGCGGCCAATTGGCTTTTTGCTTCAGCAACTCCTGCTTCGGCTTTAGCGATTTCTTCTGGACGGTTGCCGTTTTCTAGTTGCGTTAATTTGCTTTTTGCTTCGGCAACTTCTGCTTCGCCTTTGGCAATTCCTTCCGATCGCGTGCCGTTTTGTAACTGTTTTAATGCTTGCTGCTCAACGTCCACAGCAGCTTGCAGTTGCTTAATTTGCGACTGCCGACTTTCTTGCAGTTGTTGCAGGCGTTTTTGAGATTCTGTTAATTTAGCTTGAGCAGTGCGATCTTCTTTGATTAATTCATCCAGTTTATCTTTAGCAAGAGCGCCTTCTTGCACTAACGGGCGGTTACGTTCCACCCGCTTAGCTGTTAGTTCGGCTTGGGCTTTACTCGATTCAATTTGCGTTTGTGCTTGGGCAATTTCTTGTTTTGAACTGCCGGTTTGAGCATCTGCTAAGCGAGCTTGAGCTTGGGCTAAACGAGCTCGCCCTTGGCCTACTTCTTCGATGCGGCTACCTGCTCGCAGTTGCTGCAAATTAGCTTGAGCTTGGGCTAAACGAGCTCGCCCTTGGTTTACTTCTTCGACGCGGCTGCCGGCTTGGAGTTGAGCCAGAGTCGCCTCGGCTTGATCTAAGCGCGCTCGGGCGCTGGCGATGTCTTCCGATCGATTCCCGGCTTCAATTTTGGCGAGTTTGGCTTGCACGCTGGCCTCGCGGGCTTTAGCTTGAGCCAGTTGAGCTTCTACATCGCGGCTTTCCATGCGGGCCACGATCTGTCCTGCTTCGACTTTATCGCCCTGTTCGACAAATAATTCTGCGATCCGCCCGGAGCCTTTGGGGCTGAGATTCACGCGCTGTACGGGCTGCACCGTGCCGCTGGACGTGATCCGCACCGTGAGGTTTTGGGCTTCCACCGGCACTGTCATTGTGGCGATCGCATCTACTTTCGGCTGCGATCGACTTTTTGCTATGTATAAGGTAGTCGGTACAGCTAGCAACCCGGCTGCAACCAAACCGATCGCCCACCGCTTCGGCTTTCGTGCGGGTTTCTTTGGAGACTGCTTTTGGGCGGTTTTATTATCTGCAATTTTCGTCTCTGGGGCCTTGGTGTCTGCAATCTGAGAATCTTCCACCTTGACCTGAGCAGTTTCCTCTTTAGGACTAACTATCATACCGACTTACCAGCTAATTTAATCTCAGGATTACCTTAAAGGTAAAATTTTTACGGATGCTTGGCATCGTCTTTGAGACTCATCCGATCGGGTGATTTAAAAAAAGTTCCCCAACCAGCACCTATAAACAATTATAGCTAATTATTGCAGCTTATTAAAAAATGTTAAGCTTTTTCAGTCTCAAGATGCGGGCCCAAACTTCCCTCGCGCCAAACTCAGTCTATGGGAAGGCTTTCTTCGGGGTGCGATCGACCGCGCGCTTGGTTGCGCCACAGCAATCCCAGGGCGATCGGGCAGTTTTAAGCTCGTAACGGCACAATATGAAGACTCTTCTCATAAACCCGGTTTCGCGATCGCCAAGCTTAAATCCTCAATACATCTGCCCCGTGCCCGCAACAGGTTAAAATATTTTGCAAATCCCTTAAAAATGGAAAACACCAAAAATGAATCGTCCTCAAAGCGTTACAATTCTGGCAATTTTGCAGCTAATTAGCGGAATATTCAGTATCCTTGACGGCTTGTTTATCTTACTATTTGCTGGCATTTTTGGCGGTCTCGGTGCGGCTGTCGGTGGCGCAAAAGTTGGCACAGTAATCGGCGGATTCATTGCAATTTTTGCTGCGATCGCTTTAATTATCGGCATTATTTCCTTAGTCTTAACTTGGGGTTTGTTTCAACTCAAAAGTTGGGCTTGGACGGGAACATTAATTATCCATGTCATCGCCATTTTGTCGCAAATTGCTAAACTGTTTGGCAGCGCAGGTGCAGCAGTCAATTTTTTAACTTTGGGTTTTGCAGCAGCTAGTATTTACTACCTGCTGCGTCCCGATGTCAAACAAGCGTTTTCTATTGGATCTATTAATCGTCTCTGATTTGTGAATAAGATTTTTTTTATGAACCGCAGAGGCGCAGAGAACGCAGAGAAATAGAGGCAATAGAGAGGTTTAAAAATAGTTTCAAGATTGTTATTGGCTCTAATTAACGGTAGCGAATTCTTGGGTCGAAAAAAACATAGGAAATATCAACCGCCAGATTAATCAATACAAAAGTCACAGACACAAAAATTACTCCTCCTTGGACAATGGGGTAATCCCGCGTTAGAATTCCGCTGTAAATCCAAGAACCAATTCCCGGCCAGGAGAAAATCGTTTCAGTCAGAATCGCGCCACCTAAAAGCGTGCCAAACTGCAAACCAATAGTTGTGACGATCGGCAAAAACGCATTTTTCAAAGCGTGTCTCAAAATTACCCAAAATTCTGGCAAACCCTTCGCCCGCGCCGTGCGGATGTAATCTTGCTGCATCACTTCCAGCATAGCAGCACGGGTGATGCGAGCGATAATTGCTAGGGGGATAGTTCCTAAAGTCAAGGCGGGAAGGATGAGATGGGCGATCGCATCCCGGAAAGCAACGAAATCCCATCTCAGCAAAGAATCCAAAACATAAACACCCGTAATCGACTTAAAACCAAACCCCAAATCTACACTAATCCGCCCGCTAGGAGGCAGCCATTTCAGATAAACTGCAAACAAATAAATCGACATCAATCCCAACCAATAGACTGGCAAAGATACGCCTATTAAGGAACCGCTCATAGTTAGATTATCGAGCCAGCTATTTTTGCGAACAGCAGCCAAAATCCCCGCCGGAATTCCGATAATAACTGCCACCAACATCGCCGCCACCGAAAGTTCTAAAGTAGCAGGCCAGCGAATTTTAATTTCATCAATTATCGGAATCCCGCTAATAATGCTATTTCCTAAATCCAGGCGAAGCAAACTCCCTAAAAAAGCCCAATATTGCAAAGGTAAAGGCTGATTCAGACCCAATCTCGCTCTCAAGATTTCCACTTGTTCGGGAGTTCCCCGTTCTCCCAAAAGCACTGTCGCCGGGTCTCCCGGTATCAAATGCAAAAACATAAATACTAGCAGAGTGATTCCGAAAAGGACTGGCAATATTCCCAGCAAACGTTTAACAATATATTGAAACATCAGTTGAGCTCATTCACCTTGCAAATTTGCCAAAATTCGATCGACCGTTTCTTCTACCGTTAGATTGGTTGAATCCAGCCAGTAGCCAAGGCGAGGAGTTTCGGTACGGAGAATGCGATCGAAGGCATAAACCATTGTTTCGTTGGCATATCCGGTCTTCGATCTTGCTGCATCCCGTGCGGCTACAACTTCTGCCTTCGGACACAGAACGATCGCGGACAACGGCACATCGTGGAAAGTGGCAAGTACCTCAGCCAGTGCCGAACCAATGATGATGTCTTGATAAACGACCGTAAAACCAGCCTGGAGATAGTGTCGCGCTGCCATTGCTGCCAGGTGATACCGCAGTTGAAGCTGCTGATATGCTTCTGCTGACAAATTTAACGCCATTTCCGCCTGTCCGTTCACAATCATGCGACGAAAGATATCGCCGCGAAGGTGGACACTTTTGGGCAACCGTTCGGCAAGTGATTGCGCCACACTTGATTTTCCGGCGGCCATGTTCCCGGTAATCAAAATAATTTGTGGCTGATGATTTGCAGGTTGCTGATTGCTCTCCATACTGTTTGTTAAGGTAAATTCATGTAAAGTATGATAACCCCGGAGAGGTGTCTCGATCTAAACTCTCAATTTTTGCTCACTTCCTCAAAAGACTCCGATCCCAAAGGACTCGGAATCCAACCTTGAATATTCTTGCGTTTCCCTAAAAGCGGCTGGGAATGTACGATCGGCAAACGTACAGCTTCCCCATGCAAAATCTCGCTAACTTCCGCATAAATTTTCGCCCTAACTGCTTTATCCCCACTCGCCCTTCCCCGATCCAAAAGTTCCAGAACTTGCGGATTTTTCCAATTCCCCAAATCCGCCGTGGAACCAGGCCCGAAGTGAGGATAATAAAAATTGTCCGGATCGCCATAATCTCCAGTCCAACCCATCATAAAAGCTTGAAATCCGGGAGGTTTTAGCCGATCGGCCAAATAAGCAGACCAATCCTTTGTCAGCAACTTTACCCGAATCCCGATCGCGCTCAAATCCGCCGCCAAAGCTTCAGCAATCGGCTTCGGCGTGGGAAAATAGGGACGGCTGACCGGCATATACCACAAATCCAAATCAAAACCGTTCGGATAACCGGCCTTCGCCAGCATTGCTTTAGCTTGCTGCGGGTTAAATTCGTAATCTTTAACTTTGTCTGACTGCGCCAAATTCACCGCAGGCGGAACAAATTGCGAGTCATATTTGCCAAGTTCTCCCCAGAAAGCTTTGACTATGGCTTCCTTGTTGATTGTTTGGGCGATCGCCCGCCGCACCTCCGGTTTCGACAAAGGCGCGTAACTCGGATTTAACGCTAAATAACCCACATTAAAAGAAGGACGCAAAACAGTTTCTAAATTAGTATCCGCTTGCACCTCTTTCAATTGATCCGGCGTTAAATCCACAGTAAAATCAAGTTGACCGGCCCTCAATTGAGCCAGTCTCGCCGCCGGATCGTCAACAAACCGAATTACCAACTGATTGACTTTCGGCGTTCCAGTTTTCCAATAATTAGGATTTTTCTCTAAAACAATGCGATCGCCCGATATCCATTCCTTAAACACAAAAGGCCCCGTACCCACCGCCAGCGACCCCGGAGTGCCGTATTTAGCCCCCGCTTTTTTCACCGCCGCCGGACTCGCGATCCCGAAATAACCCGACCCAATCGCCGCAGGAAAGGCAGCAAAAGGTCGATTTAAAACAAACTTAATCGTAGATTTATCAACAACCGTTACATCCTTTACTAGGGAATCTTTATCACCCTTAAATCCTGCAAAAAAGTCTTTCCAAATTTGATAAGTTTTCCCCGAATCTCGATAACCGTCAGGATTTTTGGCATCCCACCAGCGATCGACATTAAACTTAACAGCTTCCGCATCAAAATCCGTCCCGTCGTGAAACTTTACTCCCGATCGCAATTTAAAAGTCCAAGTTTTGACATCCGTGGAACTCGACCATTCCGTAGCAAGACTCGGTTCGAGTTCCACAGTTCCCGGTTTAAAATCAGTCAAGCGATTGTAAATTTGGTCGATCGCAATCACCGAATTGCCATCCGTAATATTTCCCGGTTCCAGATTGACAGGCGGCCCGCCCGCACCGTAAACTAAAGCACCCGGTAGAACGGCGGCGGGAGTTGTCCCAGTTGGAGAATTATTGCTAACCGTGTTTGAAGTAGTGCTGCAATTTGATAGAATTACAGCCATCCCAAAAAATAAACCTAATAAAACTAAACGCCAGGATTTTAACAATCTCATCTCAATAACTTCCGTTTAATAGCAAATTATACTCATATAAATAAAATTCTAAACTGCTCTTTCTCTCCCCTCTGCGCTCTCTGCGTTCTCTGCGGTTCATTTCTCTTTCTCGGTACCAAGAGTGCGATCGGCGGTTTGTTGAAAAAAAATCTATAGCGGTTCTCAAAAAAGTGAAGTACGCACCAGCCTCCCGTACCCGCGAGGCCCATTCCCGCGATCCGGCGTACCTCACAGCCAGGAAAAACGCTATAGTTTACTTCATAAAATAGGATTGCTATAGGCGATCGCACCACAAGCCTACAACTCATAACTCTCTTCACCCAGAGTCCCCGATTCTGCGATACCGAGAAACTCTTCATCCTCTACTTCCTCAACAGCCAAATCAAAACTTTCAACTACAAACGGCAAACCCGCCGCCATCAAACCGCGCTGAATGCGATCGGGCGTTTCCTCAAACAACACAAATAGCGGATGAACAGCCTCAGCTTCATCACTAAAAATGTGTCTGTAGCGGTGCGGCATCACCCATTCGTAACCATTATCCAGCCAAACCTGAGACTGCCGCCAGCGACCCAACAAAGCAGAAAAATCCTCGCCCGGACGATGAATGAAAATCAAAATTTCTACTCCAATTTTCACTTTCCATTCGGGATCGCACATCAAAATCGCCAAATCGCAGGGCAAACAAACCGCCTGTCCGGGCGATATGCTAGTCCCCCCGCTTCCCGCATAGGAAACCCCGTCCCGCAAGCGCGCAATGGGCAAAGGAATGCTAATTAAACTTTCGTTAGGCCGGCGCATACTCGGAATCATTTCCATGTACAGCCGATATTTTTTCAGCAGGGCGATCGCGGCAGAAGATTCGCTGTACTCTGCTAGCAAGGCCTCGTAATATGATTGTTTGACAGACATTTTAAATCAATTAATTAGTCAGTAGTCATTAGTCAGCAGTCATTAGTCAGCAGTCATTAGTCAGCAGTCATTAGTCAGCAGTCATTAGTTGGCGGTAATTGGTAATTGGTAGTTAAAAATTTAGCCAATACCAGACAACTGACCGAACAGTATTAAAAACTAAGGAATGAAAATTTAATAACTTAAACAATTGCTCGTATTGCTCGTTACCAGGCTCTTCCTGGTAATGCAGATAGGCGAGGCTCTGCCTCCTTCTATCTCGCTGCTTCTGGAGAGAGGACTGTAGGAGGTGCTTAAGTTATTAAGTTTTCGATCCTAAAACAAAACCAATGACTAATGACTACTGACTAATGACTACTGACTATTTTTTACAGCTTCTGAAACACTGCGAACATCGGCAAATACATCGACAGCAAAATCGAACCTACGATACCACCGACGACAACAATCATCAGAGGTTCTAGCATACTGGTAAGTCCTTTTACTGCTTCTTCAACTTCCGTTTCGTAGAAAGCGCCAACTTTCATCAGCATCTTGTCAAGTTCCCCAGTTTCCTCACCAATTGCCATCATTTGAATAGCCAAAGACGGGAAAACTTGCTGTTCTTGCAAAGCAATACTGATCATGCCGCCGCTTTGAATTTCCTGTCTCGCATATTCGATCGCATTTGATATCGCCTGATTCCCGGCCACGTCTCGCACAATTTCCAACGAATTGAGAATCGGCACGCCCGATCGCGTCAGCGACCCAAATATCACGCAAAACCGAGCCACAGCAGATTTTTCGATCAAATCTCCAAAAATCGGTAACTTCATCGCAATCCGATCGATTTGCAGGTGGCCTATTGGAGTTTTGTAGTACATATCGAAGGCAAATTTTAGCGCTATAATCACCCCAATAACTGTTATCTGTTGGATCGGAGGCCAAGCCGTACAAAATGCACTAATTGCCAACATAAATACCGTAAAAGCAGGCAAATCTGCACCAATATCCTTAAAAATTTTCGCAAAAGTTGGTAGCAGAAATATGGTCATTGCGAAAAAAATCACGATCGCGATAGAGAACACAGTCTTCGGATAAGACATCGCCGAATTGATTTCCGCCTCCGTTTTGTGATTTTTTTCCATCATCAGCGCCAGACGGTCTAGGGTTTCATCCAGCACACCACCGACCTCTCCCGCCGCCACCATACTGATAAACAGTTGGTCAAAAACATCAGGAAACTTAGCCATCGCCTCTGCCAAGTTGATCCCCTCCTGTACGTCAGCATTCATGCTCCTGAGCGCCCGCTTCAACTTCGCATTAGAACACTGCTCGTGCAGCACGGAAAGGCATCTCACGATCGCCACCCCGGCATTAAACATAGCGGCAAACTGACGAGCAAAAATAGCCATATCCTTAACAGTAAGACTGGTAAAGTTATACTCAATTTGCTCCTGAATCGCACTGAAATCAAAACTACCTTTCGGTTTTTCGCGGACAACGTTGGTAGCCACAGCTCACCTCTGAAAATTTATTAAAAATTAGTTGTCAGTTGTCAGTTGTTAGTTGTTAGTTGTTAGTTGTTAGTTGTTAGTTGTTAGTTGTTAGTTGTTAGTTGTTACCCATAATTAATAACAAGGGCCAACAGCAAACTGACTAATGACTAATGACTAATGACTAATGACTAATGACAACTGACTACTGACGGAATTAATGAGCTCCTACCTTGGCTCCACCAACAGGTGCCGGGCCAATCAAGCGTTGGAGTTCGTCAGCCTTAGAAGCCTTCGCCATTGCCGATTCCCAAGTGATTTTCCCGGTTTTGTAAAGTTCAGCCAAGGCCATTTCCATCGTCCTCATACCCAACTTCGCTCCCATTTGGATTTGGGAGTAAATCATTGGAGTTTTACCCTCCCGGATCAAGTTAGACATAGCTGGAGTATTCACCATGATTTCCATAGCGCAACAACGGCCGCCCCCAATTTTCACTACCAAATTTTGGCTAGCAATTCCGACTAAAGAGTTAGACACCTGGGCGCGAACCTGGGGCTGTTGAATCGGTGGAAACACGTCCAAAATCCGATCGACCGTTGCACCGGCAGAGTTAGTGTGCAGCGTTCCCATCACCATGTGACCAGTTTCTGCCGCCGAAATTGCCAGACCGATCGTTTCCAAGTCGCGCATTTCCCCCACCAGAATTACATCAGGATCTTCCCGCAGGGCTGCTTTGAGCGCATTAGAAAAGCTCTTAGTATCTTCGCCCTTTTGACGCTGGTGAAACAAACTCTTGACATTCGGAAACACGTATTCGATCGGATCTTCAACTGTGAGAATGTGCTCTGCCCGCGTCCGGTTGATCAGATCCAACAAAGCAGCCATCGTAGTAGTTTTCCCGGAACCGGTTTGTCCCGTCACCAACAACATACCCCTCGGTCTTTCCGTCATGTCCCGCAAAACCTGCGGCACGCCTAAAGCATCTGCGTTAGGAATCTTGGAGGCCAGAGCCCGCATACAAGCAGCCCAAGCACCCCGCTCCCGGTAGACATTGACCCGGAACCGAGCCAATCCTCTCACACCGTAAGCACAGTCGAGTTCCCACTCCATTTCCAACTGCTTGCGCTGCATATTGTTGAGCATTTGGAAAATCAGGATTTGCACTTCCTCAGCAGACAGAATGTCGCCGTATTGGGCTTGAGGAGTTAGTTTACCGCTGACTCGGAAGAAGATCGGCGCACCCGCTTGGATGTGTATGTCCGAACCCCCTTGCTCTACCAGGGACTCCAGTACGTCTTCAATCATCAGACCCATAGATACCTCTCCTAGATCGAGTTGATAGTTATTGACTAATTTAACTCAGTTAACAGTTGACAGTGAGCAGTGGGCAGTGGGCAGTGGGCAGTGGGCAGTTGACAGTTGACAGTTGGCCGTTACTACCAATAACTAATCACTACTACTAACTAATGACTACTGACTAATGACTACTGACTACTGACTACTGACTCTTGACTATTGAATCAATCCAAAAAGCGCGGTGTCAAGCAGTACGGACAATCCAGCATCTCGGGCTTCAATTCGGCCCGACAAGTTTTGCAGGTAAGTCCCTGCTTGCGTTTAGCTTTCATTTCCGCCTCCAAACCCGAGTCAGTAAATGTCACCCGCTCGACTTCTTCAAAGGTAGTCGCGCCTTCTCGCACCAACTGCAAGCTGTAAGCCAACAAAGTTTTCATCCCTTCTTCTACTGCTGCTTCCTTAATTTGCTCTGTGGGAGCTCCTTGAGTGATCAGAGTTTGAAGCCGCTCAGTATTTTTCAGGTACTCGTAAACCCCTACCCGTCCTTTGTAACCTAGGCCGCCGCACTTGCGACAAAGTTGCTCGCGTTCTGCGAGTTCCTTCCTTTCCTCCACCGGTACAGTGTTGGCTTTGTAAACAGTCAGATCAATTTCTTGAGAAGCCGACAGACCGTACTTACCGAGTTCTGCGGCAGTAGGCTGGTAAGGAATGCAGCATTTGTCGCAAACGCGCCGCATCAGACGCTGAGCCAATACGCCCAACAGAGCGGCCGAAACCATGAACGGTTCTACGCCCATTTCTGCCAAACGCGCGACTGCCCCGGCTGCGTCGTTGGTGTGCAGCGTCGTCAGCACCAAGTGTCCCGTCAAAGCAGCTTCCAGAGCAGTTTTTGCAGTTTCCTTGTCCCGCGTTTCCCCCACCAGCATCACGTCAGGGTCTTGCCGCAAAAATGCCCGCAGAATGTTGGAAAAAGTCAAGTCTTTTTCCCGAATTACTTGACATTGGGTAATTCCGGGCAAAGCATATTCGATCGGGTCTTCTGCCGTACTGATATTAACCCCCGGATCGTTCCGTTCCGCCAGAATCGAGTACAGAGTAGTTGACTTGCCCGAACCCGTCGGCCCCGTCACCAAAATTAGCCCGAACGGACGGCTAGCAGACTCTCGGACTAAAGCCAAAGTTTCCTCGTCGGAGATTAACAAACCCAAACCCAACTGAGTGCTGGAACTGTCCAAAATCCGCAGCACAATTTTTTCGCCGTACCGCGAAGGCAAGCTGTTCACCCGGAAATCCACCGTGCGTCCCTCGAACACCCGGCGGATGCGGCCGTCTTGAGCTTGTCGGCGTTCGGCAATGTCTAGGTTGGCAATAATCTTGAAACGAGCCGTAATCGCTTGGACTACCTGCTTGGGAAACCGGAAATACTCTTGCAGCACCCCGTCTTTCCGCATCCGTATCCGCATGAACTCTTCTTGAGGTTCTACGTGGATGTCAGACACCTTTTCCGACAAAGCTTTAGCCAAAATGATATTCACGGCCTTAATTACCGGAGCTGCTTCAGCATCGTCTAAGGTGTTAGCTAGGTCTTCTTGATCCGCACTCTCCTCTTCGAGCGAGAGTTCGCCAAAATCTCCCTCCCCTAATTCCAGCTTTCTCTGCTTTTCGGCTTCTGCTATTTTGGCTGCTACTTTAACTTGGTCGTCTTGATAGGCCGAAGTTATATCCTGATAGTCGTCTGGGGTAATCACCAAGCGCTGAAAACTCAAGCCGTGAGGCTTCAAAATCCGCCGCAAATCTTCTTGAGCATTGAGGTTGTCGGGATCGACCATTGCCACTACAACCGCCGGAGGCTCAGTTTCCGTTTTGGCTACGGGTAAAAATCGGCCTTGGTGACAAATGTCGATCGAAATCTTCAACCCGTCGAGCATAACTCCGAGTTGCTCGTTAGACAGGGCGCTCATCTCCGGGTCAAATGCCTCAACGCCGTAGACTATCTTCCTTTCAAACATCTGCTGCTTTTTATAAAGCCGCAGCAATTCTGGTGGCAATGGCTGCCCGGTAAGCGCTTCTAATACCTCCGTCAACCGCTTACCCGACTTCCGGCTATCAATTTGAGCTTGCTTCAGTTGGTCGCTGTTGACGTAACCCGACTGAATCATCTTGTTGAGAGCCGGAGTAAAAGTGCTCAGAGCAACTATCGATGTGGAGCGAAGCCCCTGGGATGCGTTAGTCATAGAAAAACACTCAATAGGTGGGAAACTCAGTCACAAAGAGTGCTGAGAGGAAAACCAACGCGGGCTTTTAACCCCCGTATGCTTTGCTTATGGATGAGCTATTGTGATTTGATGGCTCAATCCGTATATGTCAAGTGTAAGCTCGTAGTCCGCTCTAACTTTGGTCTACAAATTGACGAGAGTTTGGAGGGGGTTGCCGATGCTTGCCATCAGATATTGTTCGTGGAGTGCCGACTTTGTTTAGTTACCGGATGAACCCGCGAGATACTCTGGTTATAGCCTCGTGGCACATCACTTGGGGATTTACCCAGGGGTGTGTCGCTTTTGTGCGATCGTTTTATATTCGCAAATTGTTTGGTCAAATGACCGGGCCCTCGCAGGCGCGGTGCGTCTGTACTAGGTTCAAGCTCGGCTATGTGCTTGTTAATGATGATAGCTTTGACTAAGGGGTCGATCGATCTTTTGAGATATATTTTGATTAATTATCTGCGATCGCCCGATCGCACTTTGATCGCGCCTACTTTGAGCAGCTCTAGTTTTGGGTCGCCAAATATTACTCTAATTATATAGCAGTTCTCACTTTCGATGAGGTTTCGATCCCTCAATCTAAAATCTCAAATCTCAAACTTGTACCCTCGCGATTTGTGAGCCAGCGTATTGTGAGCCAGCGAAGCCGAAGCAAGTCGAAGTATCTCAAATCTAAAACTGGTACGCTCGTGATTTGTGAGCCAGCCTAGTCGAAGCAAGCCGAAGTATCCAAAATCTCAACCTGTACGTCACTTTTTAGAGAAACGCTATACCTTGATATCCCACCTTTGTCACTCAAACTTGATGATTCACAAATCCTGGCAATCACCTAATTAGATATTCCTCGTATTTACAGATTTCCAATCCAGATCTCAAGATATAATTTTTATAATCTTCATTTCTAAATATTCCCATATTTAAAATCTTAAATGTCAGTATCAAAAATAATTTAAACCAGCAGTACCACCATTTTTATGGCAGGTAAAGGCTTCCTAAAAGCGCTCAACTGCAAACATAAGTGTTAATAAGAAATGTTTTATTATATTAATATCCTCAAGTATTAAATTTTTATCATCTTATCAAAACTAACAATGTATTCGATCCGTTAAATAAGATTAAACACTATTTTGATATAAAATCGTGGGCGATTAGATTGTCAAAAATCTTTCAACAACCTCGAATTGCAAGTATTGATGCCGTAGCATTAATATTCTAAAACTCTTGTTTTATAATTAGACTCGAATTCTAACCCGCAAACCAGATATTATAATTTGATCGCGGCAATAGCACTTTTTTAAAAAGGCTTTTTATTAAGGGATAAATGCTTCCTGTTTTCCGGCTAACAACTTACTTCAAATTCCGCCTAGAGCAATTAGATTGATTTACGTTATTTAACTGTGATTCCAAGCAATTTTTGAATCTATAATTCTCACAAAAAAGCAATAAAATGTAAGAGTAAAAGCTAGTTTTAAGAGAGCAATTTAATATTAAATTGACATAAAATTTAGTGCTGTACCAACTTTCATCGCAGAGGGAGACATTGCAAAATCAATAGTTTGAAAAGCACTGAGACAGGCTAAACCCGGTCTGCTAGCGATGGGAAATCGCCAGGGATAGTATAAATTTAGACTTGACACTCATACTCTAAAAAAAGATTTAAATGCGATCGCATTAATCCCAAACAAGGCTCCAACAAAAGGTTTGTTGCTGGCTCCTGTTATCGGTAGAGATATAAAAAACACTTTCAAGATTTTATTGAAAGCTTGGACGGATGTTTCGACAAAGGCGCGAAATATCCTATAAATTAGAGGGTGCCATACAGAGTGAATTCTAGTTCTCTCGATTTACCGGGTTAAGTGTATCTGCTAGAATTGATAGGGTTCTGTCGCGCAGCTATTATGATTGAAGAGGAAAAACAGCAAGATCTAGATCCTGGCTCAACTGGGGAAACCCCCGAGGGTTCGCCAATGGCAAGCGAAACTCCGCCAGCACCAGCAAACTCGAACGAATCGGCCGATTGGGAACTCGAACTTGCTCGAGCTTATCAAAGTGCTCAGGGTGACTCGAAGCCAAACGCCTCCGGGGATGCTCTCACGGGCGGTTCCACCAACAATCCGGCTGTAAATGATGGGGCTGAGTCTTGGAAGAGGGAACTGGCCGAGGCGAGAGATGAAAAAGAGGCTTTGAAAACTCAAGTGCAAGCCGCATCCGCTCAAGTAGAAGAGCTAAAAAATCAAAGTCTCCGCCTAGCAGCAGATTTTGAAAACTTCCGCAGGCGCACCCAAAAGGAAAAAGAAGAGTTGGATTTACAGGCAAGATGTGGCACGATTAAAACCCTGTTACCGGTAATCGACAATTTCGAGCGCGCTCGATCGCACATCAAGCCCCAAACTGACGGTGAAATGAACATTCACAAAAGCTACCAAAGCGTTTACAAGCATATGGTAGATAGCCTCAAGCAAATCGGGGTTTCTCCGATGCGCCCCGAAGGCGAACAGTTTGACCCCAACTTCCACGAAGCTCTACTGAGCGAACCAAGTGACGAACACGAGGAAGGAACAATCATCCAAGAACTAGAACGCGGCTACATTCTGGGCGATCGCGTCTTGCGACACGCCAAAGTGAAGGTTGCAGCGCCTGGGATATCTGTGGTAGCCTCAGATGAAAATCCCGATAGTTCGGAAAGTTAATCGGGATACAACCTACTGCATTCCTCGAAGTCACTAACCCCCGAAGAGAATTCGGGGGCGTGAAGGCGGCAGGCTCAGTAACTTCTTAACTCTGGACTAAAAGCGGATTGGCGCTTTTTCAACAAATTCGGAAAAATGTTTGAACCCGTCCAAAAACGGGTACCTTCCCCCCGACTCATACCATTTTCGATTGGTGATTTGCGATAGGGAATGACTGACCTCATAAAAATTTGGAACCAAGGCCGATATTTGAATTTTTTCTGGGAACAGGTATGTGTAGTATCGATTCCCAAATTTTAGACTTGTGTGCGAGATCCCACATGAATCTGTGGAGTCAATTCTTCAATCTAAAATATAAAATCGATCGGTCTTTATATCTGGCCCTAGGATATCAAGTTTATTTCCTACAAATCCGGTCGGGTGGTGCTTGTTAAAACAAGCTGAGTCGGTTTTCATCCCCCAACTTGTAGTTGGAGGTTTGCAAACATCCTACAAAGTTTTATGAGGCGCTATGGTAAAAATTATTGGAATTGACTTAGGCACGACTAACAGTTGCGTAGCTGTGTTAGAGGGCGGTAAACCCGTCGTGATCGCCAATTCCGAGGGCGGCCGCACAACTCCGAGCATCGTAGGATTTGGCAAAGGGGGCGATCGCTTGGTCGGTCAACTAGCCAAACGGCAAGCTGTAACAAATGCTGTAAATACTGTGTACAGCATCAAACGATTTATCGGACGCAGGTGGGACGACACGGAAGAAGAAAGATCCCGCACTCCCTATACCTGCATCAAAGGCAAAGACGACACCGTTAACGTCCAAATTCGGAACAAGGTTCACACCCCCCAAGAAATCTCGGCAATGGTACTTCAAAAGCTGAAGCAAGATGCTGAAGCTTATTTGGGACAACCTGTTACCAAAGCCGTGATTACAGTGCCAGCTTACTTCACAGACGCTCAGCGACAAGCTACTAAAGACGCCGGTACGATCGCTGGTTTAGAAGTGCTGCGGATCGTCAACGAACCGACGGCGGCCGCCCTTTCCTACGGACTCGACAAGCAAAATATCGAACAAAAAATCTTGGTATTTGACCTCGGCGGCGGTACTTTCGACGTTTCGATCCTGCAACTGGGAGACGGAATTTTTGAAGTCAACGCCACCGCAGGTAACAACCATCTCGGCGGAGATGACTTTGATGACTGCATAGTTCAGTGGCTGGTAGAAGCTTTCCGCACTCAAGAAGGCAGCGACCTCTCAAAAGACAAAATGGCCTTGCAGCGTCTCAGAGAAGCTGCAGAAAAAGCGAAAATTGAACTCTCTCTCTCGCAATCCACCTCCATTAATTTACCCTTCATCTCCTCTGATGAAAAAGGGCCGAAACATTTAGAAATGGATCTTTCTAAATCTCAGTTTGAAAAACTGGTGGGTCATTTGGTACAAGCGACGATCGATCCGGTGACTCAAGCCCTCAAAGACGCAAGTCTGACCCCCAAAGATATAGACAGGATTATTTTAGTCGGAGGCTCAACCCGAATTCCGGCAGTTCAAGAGGCAATTAGCAAGTATTTTGGTGGCGCTTCTCCTGATAAATCCGTGAATCCCGACGAAGCTGTAGCTGTAGGCGCGGCAATTCAAGCCGGAGTGTTGGGCGGCGAAGTCAAAGATTTGCTGCTGCTAGACGTGACACCCCTCTCCCTGGGACTCGAAACCCTCGGCGGGGTGTTCACCAAAGTAATCGATCGCAATACAACTATCCCCACCAGTCGATCGCAAATGTACAGCACGGCGGCGGACGGGCAAACTTCGGTAGAAATTCACGTACTCCAAGGCGAACGCGCATTGGTTAAAGACAATAAAAGTCTCGGCAAATTCCTGCTCAAAGGCATTCCCGCAGCCCCCCGCGGCGTACCTCAAATCGAAGTTACCTTTGAAATCGATGCCAACGGCATTCTCAAAGTGGCCGCAGAAGACAAGGGAACCGGAAAAGAACAAAGCATCCAAATCTCCAATACAGGAGGATTGAGCGAAACCGAAGTCGAGCGGATGCGCCAAGAAGCCGAACTCTACGCTGAGGAGGACATCAAGCGCGTTCAACTCGCCGAACTCAAAAATCAAGCCGACACGCTGGTCTATAATTGTGGTGTCACTTTAAAAACCAACGCGCAATTGCTCGGCGACGACCTCAAAGTCGCAGCCGAAACAGCAGCAACAACTTTGAAGGCCGGGATGGCTAACCCCGACATCACAACCGAGCAACTAGCCGAGCAAATCGAAGCTTTCAAGCAACTGCTATACTCGCTCGGTACCGCAGTCTACGAGCAAGCTCGCAGCGCAGCCCCGTCAGTAGTAGAGGTTGAAAGCGAGACGATTTCACAACCAACAGAGGTTGCAGCTACCGACGACAGCATTTCGCTGACCCCGGATCTGCTGGTGGCGCTCCAAGCTCCGCCGGAAGCTCCACCGCCACCGGAACCCAAACCGGAACGACAACCGGAACGACAGCCGGAACCAAAGTCAAAGCGACAACCGGAACGACAGCCGGAACCAAAGTCAAAGCGACAACCGGAACGACAGCCGGAACCAAAGTCAGAACCAACAACACAGGTTCCAGAACCTGAAGTTGATGAGATGAATCCTTTCCTTTAGAGATGAAAAGCTAAAAATTAAAAGTTAAAAATTCTCATTGTTAATTCTTGATTTTTAACTTTTAATTGGTAATTTCAGGAAAGGTTGCCCGTTTTTTTTTCGTACACTTTTTGTTATTTACCTCCAGGCAAGCAGCTTTATGGCCGGTGATTACTATGAAATATTAGGCGTTTCTCGCAGCGCAGACAAAGAAGAAATTAAGCGTGCTTACCGCCGCCTAGCTCGCAAGTTCCATCCAGATGTCAACAAAGAATCTGGTGCCGAAGAGCGGTTCAAAGAAATTAACCGCGCTTACGAGGTACTCTCGGAACCGGAAACCCGCGCCCGTTTCGACCGTTTCGGCGAAGCAGGCGTGACCGGTGCAGGCGCACCTGGATTCCAAGACTTCGGCGACAGCTTTGCTGACATCTTTGAAAGCTTCTTCCAGGGGTTTTCCACGGGTGCGGGCGGTCAACAACAAGGTCGCAGGCGCAGCGGCCCGGTGCGCGGCGACGATTTGCGACTGGATTTGCGGCTGGATTTCCGCGAAGCAGTGTTTGGTGGGGACAAAGAACTCCGCATCAAACACCTAGAAACCTGCGAAACTTGCACCGGGACTGGTGCAAAACCGGGAACCAGACCTCAAACCTGTTCGACTTGTACCGGTAGCGGGCAAGTCCGCCGCGCTACTCGCACTCCTTTCGGTAGCTTTACTCAAGTTTCAGTTTGCCCCAGTTGCAACGGCACCGGGCAAGTGATTGAAGACAAGTGCGAAACTTGTGGCGGTCGGGGCCAGAAAGAAGTGATGAAAAAGCTGAAAATCACTATTCCGCCTGGGGTTGACAACGGTACTCGCTTGCGTGTCTCCAATGAAGGGGATGCGGGAAAACTGGGCGGGCCGCCGGGGGATCTTTACGTGTTCTTGGCGGTGAATGAAGACCCGCTATTTAAGCGGGAAGGCATTAATGTTAATTCGGAAGTGAAAATTAGTTACTTGCAAGCAATTTTAGGCTGTCGCTTGGAAGTGGAAACTGTAGATGGGCCGACGGAATTGTTGATTCCTACGGGAACTCAGCCTGGTACTGTTCTGACTCTGGAGAAAAAAGGGGTGCCGAAGTTGGGAAATCCTGTCAGTCGCGGCGACCATTTGATTGCGGTGTCTATTGATATTCCGACTAAGGTGACGGCTGAGGAGCGCGAGTTG
This sequence comes from Microcoleus sp. CZ3-B2, assembly GCF_036705055.1. NCBI lineage: Bacteria > Bacillati > Cyanobacteriota > Cyanophyceae > Oscillatoriales > Microcoleaceae > Microcoleus > Microcoleus sp. CZ3-B2. The sequence continues at coordinate 66,906 of NZ_JAUBTN010000019.1, forward strand.
TTGATGCAGCTTGCTAAGCTGAAGGGCGATCGTACTGGTAAAGGTGGCTTGGAAGGATTTCTAGGCAATTTGTTTCAGAAATAAGCAAATATTTGACACCCAATGGGTGTCAAATTTTCTTGTTTGATGATTCCGTGGCAATTTTTTAAATTCTCTCTCAAAAAAATGCGCGCAATTGCACGCATTTTGCCCAGGTAGAATAATGCGTTGGCATTTTGTTTAATTCTCTCTCAAAAAAGTGAGCGCAATTGCGCTCATTTGGTACAGGTAGAATAATTGTTCGGCAAT
>NZ_JAUBTN010000019.1:67293-102515 GCF_036705055.1 Microcoleus sp. CZ3-B2
TTGTGGGAAGAGTCCTCAAAAAAATGACACCAATTGGTGTCAAAAATCGGCGGTAGAATAATTGTTCGTCAATTTGTGGGAAGAGTCCTCAAAAAAATGACACCAATTGGTGTCAAAAATCGGCGGTAGAATAATTGTTCGTCAATTTGTTGACGATAAAATAAGGCTTTCAAGAATTGAGATGAGAAATTTGAGAATCTAAAACGCATTATGAATTCAACATCCAAAATTGAAAATCCCAAATCCCCAGATGCCAAAATCGATCTGCGGGGGACTCCGTGTCCTTTGAACTTTGTCCGCACTAAACTGCGCTTGGAGCAAATGGCTCCGGGTGCTGTTTTGGAGGTGTGGCTGGATGCTGGGGAGCCGATCGAACAAGTGCCCGACAGTCTGAAAATGGAAGGCTACCAAATTCTAGAAACGCAGTTTGTCGCGGATGAGCCAGATGCGGGCTTTTTTGCGATGAAGGTGCAGCGCCCAGAAAACCAGGAAGCAGGATGAGTCTGAATTCCTCCTCGATCGTCGGTACTGTAGTGGCTGTTCAGGCTAACTTTTACCGAGTCAGGTTAGATCCAGCCGCCGGGATTCACGAAAATATAGCCCTGGCGGATGCTCCAATTCTGCTGTGTACTCGCCGCACTCGACTGAAAAAAATTAATCAACAGGTGATGGTGGGCGATCGCGTGGTGGTAGACGAACCCGACTGGACTGACCGCCGGGGTGCAATTTCTGAAGTCTTCCCGCGCCAAACAGAACTCAACCGCCCGCCTGTAGCTAATGCCGATCGCATTCTCCTAGTTTTTGCCCTCGCCGAACCGAATTTAGACCCCGCATCATTAACTCGGTTTTTAGTCAAGGCAGAATCTACAGGTTTAGAGGTGAATTTGTGTTTGAACAAATGCGATTTAATTTCGCCCCAAGAATTGGAACAGTGGCGCGATCGGCTTTCAAGCTGGGGCTACGAACCCATGTTTATTAGTGTTCGTAGCGGATTAGGAGTCCAGGAAGCTGTGGCTAATTTACAAAATACAATTTATGTCAAACAAATAGTTTTTCAGCCTTTATCGGACAATATAGATAGTTGTATGTTGCCTTTGGAGGATAACTCCCTACAGGCAAATTCTATTTCTCCGTTAAATGCGTTAAATTCCGTACAAAATCCGTTGCCGAATTTGCTTGAGGGCCGCACCTCAGACAAAATAACGATTATTTGCGGCCCTTCTGGAGTGGGCAAGTCCAGCTTGATCAACCAACTAATTCCGGCGCTTAACCTGCGAGTGAACGCTGTTTCTGGCAAACTCGGCCGCGGACGCCACACGACTCGCCACGTCGAACTATTTGAACTCCCTGGTGGCGGACTGTTGGCGGATACTCCGGGCTTTAATCAGCCGGCTCTAGAATGCGATCCGTCGGAGTTAGCTGAATATTTCCCAGAAGCGCGTCAGAGGCTGGCTGGGGGTAGCTGTCAGTTTAGCGACTGTTCGCACCGAGACGAGCCTAACTGTGTGGTGCGGGGATCTTGGGAACGCTACCAGTATTACTTAAGTTTCCTGGAAGAGGCGATCGTCCGCCAACAAGCTTTGCAAAACTCCAGCAGCGCCGAATCGAGTTTGAAGCAGCAAACCAAGTCGGATGGTACGCAGCAGTACGAACCGAAACTGCTAACTAAAAAATATCGCCGCTCTTCGCGCCGCCTGCAACACCAGTCGCTGCAAGATATGTGTCAAGAAGATTTAGAGGAATTCTGAGGAGGTAGCGGCTCTCTCATCGCCCGCTAAAAAAGCCCCAAATAGTACCAAGACTTACCCAGCAACCCGATTTGATAGAGCAAGATCGCGGGCGATCGACTACCATAACTAACACCGTCGGTAGTGGGGACTTTAATCCGCAACTTGGAGCGGACTAAAGTCCCCACTACGAACCAATTGCGAAATGGGTCAATGGACCGGACACGAGATAAGATAATTCTTTGTGGCCCAACACCTCGCTAGCAAGACTCGGTTTCTTTAATCGCGAGAGGGTAAGTCCCTGAGTACATTAATAGCTAAAATTAAATAGCCGAGAATTTGTTAAAAAAATTAGAACAGAAGCAAAAATTAGCGGGTACTGCAGGAGCAACAAGATTGTGACTATTCAAGAACTTTTTCAAAAAGGTGGCCCCGCCATGTGGCCCCTGTTGGTGTTATCGATTCTATCTTTGAGTACAATTATCGAACGCTTGTGGTTCTGGGCGAGCCTCCTGAGCAAAGAAAAGCTGATAGTTAACCGCATTCTCGAAGCTGCCCGCAGCGATTGGGGGGCGGCTAACGAGATGGCCAGACAAGCTAACCGACAGCCGATCGGGCGATTTCTATCTGCACCCCTGCGCCTGTACAATCCTGAACCAGACTTATTTCGACTCGCACTCGAAGCTGCAGCCGATGAAGAGTTGGCTTCGATGCGCCGCGGCGACAAAATCTTAGAAGCTACGATCGCTCTAGCCCCTTTGCTGGGCTTGCTGGGAACAGTTTTGGGCTTGATTAACTCGCTCAGTTCCATCCGTCTCGGCGACATCGGTACGGCGGCCACGAGTGGCGTCACTTTGGGGATTGGCGAGGCGCTGATCACTACTGCTTCTGGGATGGTAGTAGCAATTTTTACCTTGGTGTTTTATCGGATATTTCAAGCTTTTTTGTTCAACCAGGCAAAAATATTTCGCCGAGCCGGAAATGAACTGGAATTGCTTTACAGGCAATACTGGCCGGTGGCTAATGCTAAAGGTCGATCGCCTGATACAGAACACAACAATTCTTCCTTTGGTTCGGATGGTGTGAACAAGCGTTCTCTCAATTCTCAAGAATCGGGAGAGCGGAAGCGGGAGCCAAAATTGAAAGGTTCCGATCGTGGTGAAGATACACTTTCTAATAATTAGAATGATGGAGAACTAATGAAGATTAACTTAGATACTCCTGGTGAAGAGGCTCGGATTGAACTGGTGCCTTTAATTGATGTGATATTTTGCATTCTGACGTTTTTTTTGCTGGCGGCTTTGCAACTAACTCGCCAGCAGGCGATTAATGTCGATTTGCCGAAGGCGAAGACGGGACAAACGCAGATGCGAGAAATGCTGATTGTCAGCATTGACGATTTCGGGCAAACTTATATCGACCAATTGCCTGTTAATTACCAACAGCTCGATCGAGTTTTAAAGAGTTTCCACACCACAAATCCTACGGGATTGACGGTTTTGTACGCCCCTCAAAATGCTAGATACTCCAAAGTGGTAGAGGTTTTAGACAAATTACGCGAGGTAGGGGGCGATCGAGTTGCCCTGGCCACTCTTCCTAGTTCGGCTGCTTCCCCGCAGCCAAATCCGTCGTTTCCCAATTCTGGCATTCCTGCAGCACCTTCGGGCAATATCGGTCAACCGCTGCCGTCTCCTGTGGCTCCGGGGCAGCAGCAGTTCAATCCCAATCAGTTTCAATCCCCTCTGCCAGCTCCGGGGCAGCAGCAGTTCAATCCCAATCAGTTTCAATCCCCTCTACCAGCTCCTGGGCAGCCTAGCAACTCTGGCGCGAATCTGGGCATTCCTCCTGTTTCGCCTGCACCCACTGATACCAATTCCAGGCCTGGAGTGGCCGCTCCACCGCAGAATGTCGGGCCCTCGAATTAGTCATTAGTCATTTTGGTCATTAGTCATTAGTCATTGGTCATTAGTCATTAGTCATTTTAGCCTGAGCGAAGTCGAAGGCTAGTCATTAGTCATTGGTCTTCAGGAAGAGGGAAGAAAGAACAAGGAAGAGGGCTATAAAGGCTTCGCGAGCGGGTAAAAAGAACGAAGAAGAAAAAAGAGATATAGCGGTTCTCACTCTGGATGAGGTATCGATCCCTCAATCCCTCAATCCCTCAATCCCTCAATCCCTCAATCCCCCAATCTCAACTCTAAAACTTGTAGTGAGCGATTTGTGAGCCAGCGTAGCCGAAGCAAGCCAAAGTATTTAAAATCTAAAATCTCAACTCCTCGCCTGTTTGAGAAAGGCTATCAATAGAAATTCTCCCCCTATCCCCATCCTGACAGATGTAGGTTTTTTGGTAAAAGCCTTATCCCATAAGAGTTTGAGATTTTAGCAAGGCAAAAGCCTAAAACCCTTGCACTGTCGCTTGTTTGCAGGGTTTCGCAAGGGACAACCTACACCTGTCAGCTCTCCCAATCTCCCCCTCTCCCAATCTCCCCCTCTCCCCATCTCCCAATCTCCCCCTCTCCCCCTCTCCCCCTCTCCCAATCTCCCCCTCTCCCCCTCTCTCCCACACTCTCCCGGAGAGAAGCTTCGCCCGATTTGGTATAAAGCGCTTCAATTATTTTGGTTCGTACTGAGCCTTTTTTCTCTTCGTAAGTAGATAGAGTTATATAGCGGTTCTCACAAAAGTGAGGAGAGCCTCATGCCCGGTTTGCCCTATGCCCTATGCCCTATGCCCTATGCCCTATGCCGGATAGTACCTCATCTTTATGAGACTCGGCTATATATGCCTGCAGAAGGAACTTTTGCAGGCATTTCGCGTTCTCTATTGCTAAGTTATTTCTTGGGATAGAGGGTAATTTTGTCAAACAATTGTTACCTTTTGTAATATATACTAAAATGAGATGAGCCCGGAGGGCATCCTGAAACCAACGGTCGATCGCTGAAAAAGTTACAAATTGGGTCGATCCAGGTTTTTACTTTCAAGTCACCTTTACTTACAGAGGAGTCTTTCACCATGAGCCAGCCAGCAGAATTGTCTTTGGAGCAACAATTTAGCCTGTGTTCCTTCAAAACCCAGGTAAGTGACATGAGTCGCGAACAAGCTCAGGAGTTTTTGGTCAAGCTTTACGAGCAAATGATGTTGCGGGAAACTATGTACCGTCATTTTCTCAAACACCATTGGGGTTTAGAACCTAACCCTGGTGTTGAGTAGCACAGTCGCAGTAGGCGACCTCCGTCTCTTACTCTGTTCCCTCAGATGGAAAGGAGTTGGGGGTGATGGGGCGTCACTCTTTGAGCAGAATGTAGAAACCGGGCCTATGCAGAAAGTATCTGCACGGACTCAAGGTCGAGCGGGAAAATTTCACTGTTTATTTTTTGATTCCCATCAATTTGAGGAGTCTATCCGAGCAATCTGTCGATCGACATTACACGATCGCGCAAAAATAATTGATTGCGTTTGGACTAGAAAAGTTGATGGTTAATAATCAAGCGTTAATGTTTTAACCCCTTCAAAAATTTAACCAATTAAATATATTTGTCTGTAGTTGCAGCGGATGAGGTTTGACAACAATGGTGCTAGTCGGACATTTGAGCGCGACTTCCGACTAGCAAGACTTTGAATTTTCAAATCAAACACTCGAACTCGTAAATGCTGACTCTTTGATATACTCACCGCCTTTGCTTGTGCGGTGATGTTTGAAAGGACCTTGGGTGATGCTACCGAGCCGCAGTTTGACTCTCCCTCGATCTCCACAGGCGACTCGTGGCAATGCCGTATCTCGAATTTTTAGACAGTCTAGCAAAAATCCGTCCTCAAAGGACGGGGTTTTAGACCCAATTTTTCGATCGAGAGTTATTCCGGCTGACGTTCCAGAGTCGCCTCCATCGTACTGGTCAAATAATGACCAGACATAAGGCCGCTAGATTGATAGTAGCGATTGTCATCAACGCGGTGAAGGGTATCAAAGCCCGTCCGCCGCTGGCGTTCGTCTCCCAGTACCCAGTAACGCTGGACGATCGACTGGGGAGCAATCCAACCTTCGCCCTCGACGCGGCCGAGTTCGCTGTGTTGGAGTACAAAAGTGTACTGCCGTTCATCGCTGTTGAGGTGTCCTCGGTAATTCAAAATAATCTCTTCACGATCGCCTCCAGGAAAAATGAGCTTCGTCACCATATTGAACCAATCTGTTCGGTTCCAGCTCACTAAAGTTTTGCCTTTAACCGTAATTGGCACGCCATTGCGCTCAATCCAACTTCCTTCGAGCGTCCATTGGCCAGATTCCATTAAAAACGTGTGAGCCACAGTGCTGTTCCTATGCTTTTCCTGCTGGCTACAATACGGGTGCAACAACGCACAGCCGTTGTCGCTCAGACTATATGCTATCACGCCCAACCGTGCCAACAAGAGTTAATTTCCCCTAAAAGTACCGGTGCCCGGGCGCCAGTCACTTGAGGCAGATTGCCGGGAATACCCCGAACCCGCCATGCGGCTAAAACCGCGAAAGCGATCGCCTCTTTAAAATCTACACTCAAGCCGGCCTCAGAAGTAGTCAACACTTGGACTGGATGCAATTTAGATTGCAATCGGCGTTTTAAGTAGAGATTGTGGCTACCGCCCCCGCACAGTAAAACTCGATCGGGCATTGCCGGCAAAAAAGTTTGGTAACTGCGAACGATCGAAGCCACAGTAAGTTCTGTCAAAGTAGCTAGCACATCAGCAGGACTGAGATTGTAAGCGGATGCCTCTAGCAAACAACAGTTAAAATAGTCTACACCAAATAACTCTCGCCCTGTAGATTTGGGCGGTGCTTGGGTGAAAAAATCTTGCTGCAGCCAATCCTCGACTAAAGCTTGACAGGGAGTGCCGGTTGCCGCCCACTCTCCACCTGAGTCGATCGTCAAAGAGCCGCCAGAGAAGTGTACCGCTGCCAAGTCTAACAGCGAATTTGCAGGCCCTGTATCCCAACCCAAGATACCATCTCCCAGATCGCAAATTTCCGAGTCGTGGTTGTTTTCCCTCTTTTCCCTGGCTGGGAGATAGGCAACATTGCCAATTCCCCCCAAATTTTGGATGCAGAGACTGCGGTTGGGTTCTGCCAGCAGGCACGCATCAACAATGGGGACTAAGGGTGCTCCTTGACCCCCTGCTGCAATGTCTGCCGATCGAAAATTGCTCACAGTAGTAATGCCTGTCAATTCGGCAATTAGCGCGCCCCGCCCGAGTTGCAAGCTGTAGCCCATGAACCCATCTGCAAGATTGTTCTCTCCTGTCCCTGGCGGTCGGTGGTAGACGGTTTGACCATGAGAGCCGATCAATTCTGCCTTATCATGTCCCGCTTGAATTGTCAAGGCCGCGCTGGCAAATTGTCGAGCAATGGCATCATCTAATTGGGCGAGTTCAGCCATTGACAAAGCCGAACCACTGCAAACCGAGAGAATTTGCGATCGCAAATTAGCAGGATAAGGGAAAGTTTGACCTGCCACCAACTTTACTTTTAAGTCTGTTTGGGAACCGACCACATCCACCAAAGCAGCATCAATACCATCAACTGACGTGCCGCTGATCAAACCTATAACGCGAACCATTCGATTTTAGATTTTAGATTTTAGATTTTAGATTTTAGATTTTTACCGAAGGTCTGGGTCTAAAGCCCCGTCCTTCAGGACGGCTTTGATTTGTTTTTGAATACTTGCCATTTCCAGCCAAGAGTATTATTATTGTAGAATAACACAGGTCGAGTGATATGAAAACATACAAATTCAAACTCTACAATCACAAAAGGAATAGGTATCTCAAGCGGACTATTAACGCAGCAGCAAGCATATACAACCACTGTCTTGCTCTACACAAGCGTTATTATCGAATGTTTGGCAAGCACTTAAACAAGTTCCAACTGATGAAACATCTAGCTAAACTTAGAAATAAGAATAGTTATTGGCAACGAGTTGGCTCTCAGGCTGTGCAAGACATTTGCGACCGCATCGATCGAAGCTATAAGCTGTTCTTCAAGCACCACAGCAAAGGTGTCAAGCCACTTTCATTTTGTCAGAGTAAGAAGTATAAATCATTCACTCTCAAGCAAGCTGGTTATCAACTTATAGGTAACAAAATACGTATTGGCAAGCAAAAGTTCGGTTACTATAAATCTAGAGTGATAGAAGGGAAAATTAAGACACTAACAGTAAAGAGAGTACCAAGCGGAGATATGTACATCTTCATTGTTACTGATGCTGTTAGTGAATCCATTGGAGTCGTGACGGGTAAAATCGCAGGCTTTGATTTTGGACTTAAAACTTTCTTGACTAACTCTAATGGTAAAGATATCGAATCACCATTGTTCTTATTGCAAGCTAAGAAGCAACTAAAGAATTTATCTCAACAACTATCATCTAAAAAGCTTGGGTCGAACAATTGGAATAAAGCCAGAATTAATCTAGCTAAACTCCACGAGCGAGTAACTAATCTTAGACGTGACTGGTTCTGGAAATTGTCTCATAAGCTTTGTGATGAATATGATGTTTTGTGCTTCGAGACACTTAACCTAAGAGGTATGCAAAAGCTTTGGGGTAGAAAGATAGGAGACTTAGCTTTTGGCACTTTTTTAGAGATACTTCAGACCGTAGCTGCAATGAAAGGTAAGCAAGTTGTCTCGATCGGACAATGGTTTGCTAGTAGTAAACTTTGCTCCAATTGTTCTCACAAACACTCAGGACTTCAATTGCGCGATCGTGAGTGGACTTGTCTTAATTGTGGTACACACCATGATAGAGATAAGAACGCAGCAATTAATATTCAAAGAGAAGGGGTATCTTCTCTTCGCTTAGACACCGTAAGACTTCCAAAGGAAGCTAGTGTTGCTTGAAGCTAGAATCCCCGTACCTTCAGGTCGGGGAGTATATCAACCGGATTAGGGATTACAGTTAAGGATTTTCGTCCATCAAACCGAGTTTCTGTCCCCCGGTGCGTGCAGGAGGTTGAGATTTTTATATAGTGGCGTGCGCGAGGGCGCGAGGGTGCGAGGATATTATTTGAGGTCGATCGTCACGATCACTACAGTAATATTATCGCGTCCCCCTTTATCCTTAGCTGCTTCAATCAAAGCAGTTGCTGCACCCTCGCCGGCGCGAATCGACTTCAGAGGCGAAGCAATCAAAGGATCGGAAAGCTCTTCAGTCAAGCCGTCACTGCAAAGCAGCAAGCGATCCCCGGGTTTTACATCCACCGGCAGAATATCTATCTCCTGCAAATCATCGCGGCCCAAACACTGGGACAAAACGTGACGCCAAGGATGGTGTCGAGCCTGATCGGGAGTCAAGGCCTTTCTTTTGACAGCCTGAGCCACCCAAGTCTGGTCTTCAGTAATCTGCTCCAAGCGAGGCCCGTGCAGCCGGTACAAGCGAGAGTCCCCGATATTAGCGCACCAAGGCCTGCCCTCATCCCTAAAGATCAGAACCACAGCCGTAGTCCCCATATCACCACGTTCGGGATGTTCTAGCTGATCCGTCAAAATTGCTTGATTGGCGATTAAAAAAGCCTTTTCCAACAAATGTACAGAATCCTCGGGCCCTTCCCAATGTTCGAGCAAATAAGATTGAATGGCCCCAGTCGCTATCCGGCTGGCTTCTTGGCCTCCGGCGTGTCCTCCCATTCCGTCTGCCACTATGAAAAATCGCCCGTCAGGATCTATGTAGTACGAGTCCTGATTTACGGAACGAACTAGCCCTGTGTCTGTCTTACCTGCGAAAGAGCGTTTCATCAGAAAAATGGGTTGGAAACCCCGTCCTTCTAGGACGGCTTGACAATTTAATTTGCACGGAGCGCCACGAGTTGTAGGACAAAAACTTACAATCTGCGGGCGATGCGTTTTGAGTGAGACGCTTGCCAGTTTTTAAATCGTGCAAGCTAATTGTTTTCCGGTACGGGTCTTTTTTTGTTGGCGACTCTTGCCAGCCTCCAACGTAACAAAAACCGTATTTAGGGTGTTTAACAATTGAACCGCGCTTAAACCCGACACTAATTGTACCACCGTATCTAGATCGGACATGGCCGGTAGAATATTGCAAGCGATGGAGTTGTCTGCGATGAAATTCAAGGGGGATAATCTCAATTAGCGATGAGTTGTCGGGTTGAATGTGTCCTCCCACGTACCAATTAGCCAACACCCAAGAATCAACACAATGTGCTTCAAACTTTTTTGATAGCTTCTGTTTAGATTTTTTGAGTCCTAATTTTTGACGCAGTTCATAAGTGTCGTTTCCCGATCTAATCTCAAGATGGGCAATCTTTATAAGTAGGTCGTAAAACCAGTGTTTACCCACTTCCAAAGGACTAAACGATACGTTCCACTTACGTCCGTTTTTCCACGTTCGCGCTTTGATGTCCTCCACAACAAATGTTGATATCGGAAACATCAACGTTAGCCAGTTAACTATTCTCAACTTCCACTGCCACCGCGCTTTAGTTGATGGAGGAATACGGTTTTTATTGACTAGCCGATTAGCTCGATTTTGACGGCATGGAGTATTACGAAAGCGTCTTGCCCGTCGCATATTGCGCCTTACTTCAACGCGGTCTTTCACCCAGTCAACAGCATGAGTTTGAATGTTTAAGTAAGTATGCGATTTGGATTTAACGGTAAATTTTTCGCGCTTGCTACCCGGATCGAGGCCTACCGCAATGGGTTGATAATTGTGGCTTGAAGGTTCTATATTCAATCGAACACAAAATACACCCGAATTCCAGAATGGTGTTGCCTTACCCGACTTAATCCAGCGCTTTGCGCGACTTGGGGTAGTCGGCATTAACGGTCTATTTTCACTGTTTACAACGGGTACAAACATTTACGGTAAGTCCTATTTCTAGGTATATATTTCCCTTCGCCACTGACTGCCAAAGTGGTTAAGAACTAGGGAGGCATTCTTAACGTTTGGTGAAATACCACTCTCAGGCAGTTCAGTTGGTCTTTTAAAGACGCAGGCTAGACACTGTTTTGGTCTTGAATTTGGAGGGTGGTGAGCCTTCCTCTTTCAAGCCCCATGCCTTCAGGCTGGGGTTTATGACCGAACTTAAAAGCTTGATTTAACTGGTGCAATTTTTGATGACAAAACTTAAATCGCGAACGAAACTTAAAATTGCTGCTGCCCGCGATCGCCCGTTTTTAAAAAAATGCACTTCCTTGACCCCATATTGTAGATCGTCTGGTGCTAATCGCGTCTTAAATTTTCCGGTAAATTTGAGAAATATTTCAGCCAAAACATAACATCCGAACATCCGAGGCTAAGTTTTGGCTGGTGAGAAATCTCAAACCAGAAATTTCCGATTTCAAATTGCGCGCTATTGTGACATTCTATCGGCGCGATCGATCCGCTTGAACAAACGCAGCAGAGCCAACCCCGTACCAGCAGCAAGCACAGCCACAGCGACAGCAGCCCAAACTTGATTGCTGACAAACAAAATTGTCGCCGACAAAGTAAAAGCACTCATCATCAAAGTATAATTCGTGCTCATTTGAACGCTGGTCATGCGGCGGAGCAATCGCTCTGTTTCGGCAGAACGGACGCGAATCCGTAAATCTCCCTGTTCTAGTTTATCAATAGTCTCCTCAATCCGGCGGGGCAAGCCCAAGGCAGTCGAGCTCACCTGAGCCGCCTGACGGCCGATTTCGTTAAAAATGCTGCTACTTGCATCAGAACCATTTCCATTAGTCATAAGCTGCATGGCAAAAGGTTGTGCCACCTCCATAAAGTTGAACTCTGGATCTAAACCCCTGCCTACCCCTTCGATGGTAGAAAAAGCTCGCATTACAAAAGTAAAGGTAGCTGGGAACCGAAAAGGTTGGTTGTAGGCAATATCGTAAAGGTCGTCAGTAATCGCGCTCACGGACTGATTTTCAAAAGGCTTGTCCATGAAGTTATCCAGCATATACTGAATGCTGCGGCGCACCGGACTCATATCACCCGTAGGAACCAAAGCGCCCAAATTGATCAGAGAATCCATAATCCGCTGTCCATCCTTGGAAGCAATGCCGTAGAGAGTCTCCATGAGTCCTTCGCGGACATTCGACTGAATTTGCCCCATCATGCCAAAATCGTAGAAAATCAGAACTCCGTCAGCACTAACAGCGATATTGCCGGGGTGTGGGTCAGCGTGGAAAAAGCCATCATTGAGCAACTGCCGCAAATAAGCTTTCGCGCCCAACTGAGCGATTAATTTGCGATCGATACCTGCGGCTTCGAGAGCTTCGTAGTGGCTGATTTTAATCCCCGGCAGGTATTCCAAAGTCAGCACTCGGGGGGCGGCGTACCGCCAATAAACCCGTGGCACCAGCACCCAGTCGCAGGTGCTAAAATTGCGGCGAAAAGTATCAGCATTGCGGCCTTCATGGAGATAGTCAATTTCCAGCCAGAGAATGCGACAGCACTCCTCATAAATCCCTATCCAATCTCGGCCTTGGCCCCACTTAGGATGATTTTGAAAGTAACGAGCAATTCCCTTAAGAATTTGCAAATCTATTTCAAAGAGCTTTCGCAGTCCTGGCCGCTGCACCTTGACTACAACTTCCTGGCCCGAGTGAAGTTGAGCTTTGTGTACCTGACCCAAACTGGCAGCGGCCAGGGGCACGGGGTCAAAGCTGCGGTAGAGTTCTTGAACTGTTTTGCCCAAATCTTGCTCGACAATTGCCTCTAACTTTTCGTAGCTAAAAGCAGGCACTTTATCTTGCAGTTTAGAGAGCTCTTCGACAAACTCTGCGGGGAACAAGTCGGCGCGGGTGGAAAATAATTGGCCTACTTTAATGAAAGTGGGGCCCAAATCCAATAGTGTTTCTCGAACCCAGATTGCTTGAAAGCGCCGTCTGGCAACTTTTTTTTCTTCTGTGACGCCTCCCCAGTAGCTCCAGTTTTTGCTGTCGAACCACAGCGAAGCCAGCCAGAGCAGGACAAAGGCCCAAATGTCGAAGAAGCGCCGCTGCCGGGAGTATTTTTCGCGATTCCAGCGATAAGCTTTACTTTTGTAGGATTTAGTAGTTTTTGGCTCATCGGCCTCGCCAGTGCGCTTGGGGGGGCGCTGGCGATCAACAGAGTCATTAAGGAGAGCAGACACTTGGGTTCCCAAATTGCTTATTTTATGTTGTTGCTTTGATGGCAGGTTGGAGCGCGCTCGCGCGTTGTCTTGCGCTCGCGCGGTTGTAAATAGTAGTTCGATCGCCCTTTTTTAAGGCAAACTGCTGCGGTAGCGCTGCAATTGCGATCGCACCAAAGCAACTTCGGCGCGCAGCTCGTCAATAGTCGCTTGCAGCTCAGCAGGATGGATGTCTTGAATGGTAGTGCTGGTGGTTGCAGTACCTGTTCTGGTTTGCATCGCCTCATCAGCAGCTCGATTAGCGCGTTCCACAACTCGATCTGTAAATTGGCGCAGACGTTCTCTTTGTTCCGCGTCAAATTTGCCGAGTTGAGAAAAAGCGTTCGTTGCTGCGCTTTCTAATTGCTCGTATAGTGCTTCAGCAACTGCTCTGCCTACAAAAAAAGCATGAACTGGGGGTTTACTCATAAAAAAATCTCTGTACGCTTCCGCAACAAATTATAACTTGCTTATCCTCGATGGTGCTTCCAAACAAAGGAAGATTGTGGAAATTGATGCAGGACAATATCTCTGCCTGGAAACAAACAAATTTTTTCGAGCGGGCGATCGACTGACACTCCAGTCATCCGGGATGCGACCTCTACCATCGATTTGATTTTCAGAACCGTTGTTGCTAACTACTTTTTCAACCGAGTAGATGTGGCAGCCGCAACAGGAAACATCACATAACTTGTGCGCCCGTGCCTATATCTTAACATAATTCCTAAAAAATATCAAAGGTTTATACATTTTTTTCTAGAGGCATTTCGATCGCAGGTGGCATAGGAAATATGCAGTCGAGTCAAGTCGAGGTTGTGGGGATTAGCAAATTCCGAAAGCAGGTTTTGCGGTTTGGTGCTTTGCCTCCAAAGGCGTTATTTTCAAGAAACAATCCATCGATATTTACTGATTCATCAAAGCAAGTAGTCGCCCACAACTTTAACCAACAAAAATAATACACCTGTGGCACTCACAAACAATCTAAAATTATCTGCGTTTATCCGCATTGCATCTGCCTTGAATCTGCGGTTTATGTATTAAAAGCGAGGACTTATGCAGCTCAAGTCTCAGACTAATTTGTCGTAGGTTCTGGTAAAGGCAAAGGGGTTTCTGTCACAGGGGGAGGCGAGTAAGGAGCGATCGAACTATCGGAATTCGTATCATTTTGGCTGGGTATTGGCGGTGTTGGCGACGCTACTGATGGCGGCGACACAATTTCAGGACTCGGCACCGCAGGCGGGGCGGGTGCGGGAGGTGAGTAGCTGGGAGGTTCCGGCGGTAGGGGCGCAACTTCCGGTATCGGTGCGGCCGCTGGTTGCGGTGCTGGCTCGATTTGGGTTTGAGCCTCGGGAATTGGGGGTTCGGAAGGCGGCGCTTCGGGTTCGGGCGTGGGGGATATTGAAGGCTCTGGTTCGGGTTCTGGGGCGGGAGTTTCGGGGCTTGGCAACTCTGAAGGTGGGGTGCTAACTGCTTCGGGTTCGATCGGTTCGGGAAGGTTGCTGCTGTCTGAGGTGGGTTTGGGGCGCTTGTTAAGTTCGATGGGGTAGAGAGGGCTGCTTTCGACAGATGGCTGTGCGAACATCGGCCCTGATGAATTGCGGGATTTGAGCAAATCTTCGAGAGATGGGAAGGATTGAGCTGTGGATCGGGCGCTGCTGAGACTGGTGCTGTTGTAGCGCCATGCTAGGTCAAAACCCATCCAGCCTGCAATGACAGCCGTTATGACAAACGCCAGCAAAGTCAATGAAGGCGGGGGAGGTGCGGGCAATTTCAGGCTTTGCTTGTCTTTTTTTTCTGCTGGTACTTTTTCTGTGTCTTGCAGCATGGTAAGCCAATTTTCCACTGTCTGGGGGCGCTTTTGGGGGTCGGTTTCGAGTCCCTGAAGGATTGCTCGCTCGATGGCGGGGCTGAGGTTGGGCACAAATTGCCGCAAAGAAGCTAGGGGAATTCGATCGCGCAGGGGGGCTGCTACGGGCGGCACGCCGGAGAGCAAGTAGTAAAAGGTGGCGGCGATCGCGTAAATGTCTGTGGCCGGTGTACATTTACCCTCATAGAGGTATTGTTCGATCGGCGCGTACCCAGGGGACAGCAGGTTAATCTGAGCGTATTTAGTGCCGGCGATAAAGTCGCGAGCAATACCGAAATCTATCAACATTACGACGTGAGAATCGGCTCGCCGGATCAAATTTTCGGGCTTGATGTCTCGGTGCAGCAATCCGCTGTGGTGCACTGTACTTACGGCTGAGGCTATTTGACGAATATAATGCAGCGCCTGGTCTTCTGGCAGCGGTTGACCGGCTTCGACGATGTGGGCGAGAGTTTGGCCGGGAATGTAGTCCATCGCGACAAAAGACTGTCCGGCTTCTTCAAAAAAGTCGATTACTCTGACGATGTTGGAATGCTGACATCTGGACAGGCGTCGGGCTTCGGCAATAAACTGCTGTTGAAATTGGGCTGATGCTGGGTGTTGGCGCAGACTTTCGTTGAGGGTTTTGAGTACAACGGTTTGGTTTAAATGGGTATGGATAGCTCGGTAAGTGATGCCGAACCCTCCTATGCCTAAAGTCGCGTTGACTCTGTATTTGCCTTGTTGCAGGACTGTTGCTGGCGCTAAGTTCATCTTTTGTTGATGCCGTTTCCCAAACTATGCTACCGCTTTTGGGGGATTTCGCAGAGTTTAGGTCGCAGGGGGGCGATCGATCTGCGCCGTTGTTGTAGCTTGAGCTTGAGCAACCTCTTTAAATCTTTGCATCCCCACGTCATTCTATAGCGGTTCTCACAAAAGTGAGGTATGCCCTATGCCCGGTTTGGCCTATGCCCTATCCCGGATAGTACCTCATACCAGAGCACAGAAAGGCTATATCTGTAGTAGGTATTGCGAAACTTAAGGCCCCAGCTTGCCAATAAAAATCCCGCTCTTGTGGAACGGGAAAGCCATCAGGGTGCATCTATTATTTATTACTATAGTTGATGAGGGGTCTCACCCCCTTTTGTTTTAACAAATCTTTATAATTAGGAAATTTCTGTAAAGATTTAGGTTTTTATTTTAATTGTGATCAATATTATGGTAATAAAAATTGCTGAATCTCGATTTTAAACTTAAAAAAATAAAAACTGTGCCGATATTGTTAAGAAAACTTTATCAACCCGAACGCATATTTGCGGTTGCGGAACGATATTAGATCGCGACCACAACGCTGGAAGAAATATTTTAGCCAAGGGTTTGAAAGCCCGTGCAGGAATCAATTTAAATACGGTGGGGCACACCGGAATTCACGCTGGGGGACAGATCGATCTCTACTCGCTGGTGGCGACAAAACAGAGATAAGTTCGACTGGTTGATCCAAGAATCCCCTCGCCTCGATAGCAGGGGAGTGTCAAATAGTTCAGTTTAATCGCGCCGACCTACTTATGTCACAGAGCCAGACATCAGCCTACTATTGCAGATGCTGGAATCGATCGCATCCAGTGAGTGTCTTCTCAATCGAGTCCACTTTAATAGACTTGAGTTGCATAAATATTCGATCGAACTGTTAACCGCAGATTTTAAGTAGATCAACACTGATGGACGCAGATCATTCAATCATTAAAATTGAGTGCAACTCAAGTTTAATATTTTTTGCCATGCTGCGGCAAATGGTGCAGCAAATACCACAGCACGGCTAAATTTCCGAGAAATACCGATAATTTAAGTACGGTGAAGCCCTGAAATAACTCATATATTTCTGGCGGAATACTGATTCCTACCAGCACTAATACTAAGATTGTTCCCCAATCTTTTTCGTACCACAATCCCACCACTTCAAACACCGTTAAAATTGCATAAACTCCGGCAGCCAGTCCACTAAAAAGTAAAGTTTTAGATTTGACAATAAGAATTTTATCTAGAAAAATTTCAACTATCTTCAAATTGGTTTCTAAAAAATAAGATTCCGAGAAATCCTCCAAAAATTGATGGTTTTTTAAGGCAAAAAGCAAAGCTATTGAAGTTAATATCAAGAAAGCGGCGACAAAAGTTTTGTAAACGATAATTGCCATTAAAGCAGGAGGACGCTGTTTTTTTAGGTACATTTTTGAAATATCAATAATTTGTGTTCTGCTTGTGCAGGAAAAAATTCATCCACAAACATTGTACGATATTTAACTGATTTAACCTATCAAAATTCCACAGGGTGCGCCAGAAATCAGTTAGTCAATTACACTTATCAACCCTAGCGAGGGCAAAAAATCTGCTTTTTCATCAACTATCTCTCGCAGGAGCAATAAGTTTCCCAGCAACCGTTTTTTTCGTAAGTTCTAAATTAGGCTTGAGTTGGATAAATATTTGATTGATGGGTTAGCTGCAGATTTTAAGCAGATTAACACTGACGAACGCAGATAATATCATGTCCGGTCTACGAACTCATCCAAGGGGAACGCATCTTATCGGCAATTCTAAAATTTTCTTTAACCATTCGTGTTGGGTTTGCCCGTAACTTTTGATATCTACCCATGTATCAGCACCGCAAATCACTGCACAAATTGAGTTGTTGATAATATAGCCTTTCTGTGCTCTGGTATGAGGTACTATCCGGGATAGGCCCGCGCCGGGCCGGGCATACCTCACTTTTGTGAGAACCCCTATATCAATTAATTGATGATGTTTCGTCCGCTAAATTCTTGATATTCTAAGTCATAAAATGGTCGGTAATGGGGATTTTAGGTTTGAGTTTCATACAGGGCGAACTCTGATTAAATGTTTGGTAAGTATTTAATAATTATTCTCCAATATACCAGATTCTGTTAATATTAAATTTAGATGCGTTCGTGCTGACGTCGGGAAGGCGATCGTTAAAGGTTGGATAAAACCACAATAGATTGTGGTGTGCGAAGATCGATCGCCCTTACCGGAAAAAAGTGCGATCGCCCGCAACTACCAAATCGTTTCAACGTCAGGAATATTGTACCGCCGCGCGATCGCTCCTAAAATGCGATCGCGCCGATTTTTGTCAAACTCCCCTGAAAGTTGTAATGAATGCGTTGACCTGCTACCGTTAACACAGACGCATCGTAGGAAAACAACCGATGACACTAACAGAATTACTCCCTACCATTAGACAACTGTCTGCGATCGACAAACGAGAGTTAATCCGCATTCTAATGGCGGAAGAAGATATCAGTGAGGATACTTTTCCTTTGGAACCTTACAAAATTTACTACCTGCCAACCCCATACGGTAATTTTGGTGCGGGTGCAGCTTTAATGCAGGCAATGAACCGGGCTAACCACAAGGAAAACTGAGTATTATGCGATTCCAATACTCTACCAATGACCCCTCTCAAGATGAGTTTGATAGCCTACCCCGCATTCCCTTGATTCTGCATCACAATAACCAGGGAGTCGAAGTTGTTGGGTTAGTAGGATAGCGGTGCAACCGTGAATGTATTGCCTTACCAAATAGGAACTCAGCTTGGCTTAGTTTGGGATGACAGTAAAGCTATTATTCGACTTGCTGGTAACATTGGTAATCAACCAGCGATGCCAGTATTTTTCATGGCTGAAATAGGGGAGTTTGCTCCGGTAAGATTAGTATTTGCTTGGGCCAAAAGTGACAGCGTATCATTGATTCTGGGACAGACAAATTTTTTCTTAGAATTTGACGTTCACTTTTATCGTTCTCGGCTTGAGTTCGATATTGAGCTGAAGCGTTAATGTCCACTATAATTTATTTGCGATGTGGTGTGCAGCTACAGATCGATCGCCCTTACCGGAAAAAAGTGCGATCGCCCGCAACTACCAAATCGTTTCAACGTCAGGAAGATTGTACCGCCGCGCGATCGCCTGGATGATGCAACTATCAGTCAAACAACCGGACTCAGTATTGAGGATGTGCAGAATTTGCGATCGCCATAAGATTTCTTGACCAACAATAATCACAACTGCAAAACCCCAGACACCTTGGCATTTTTAACACTTGAAATCCGAATCAAAGAGCCTGATTTTACAGCAATCTTAGGTTTCCATTCATAAACCCCATCGCTAGCCGCGCGGTTGGCTATACTTTGAACAAACTTATTCTCTTGATACAGCTCAATCTTGACCTCTTCCTGAATATTGTCTCTCCACAAAATCAAATAAGGTTTATTTGCTTCCACCTCCACTTTTCCTGCTGGTTTAGCAACCAATATTTTTGGTGAAGCTGTCTTAGATTTTCTATTCCTAAATCCTAAATAGTGCGGCAGTTCGCGAGTAGCAATATCATTCGATTTAGGCAACATAATCTCGCCGATTTTAGGATTAAATAGATAAGTTGAGAGTCCGCCGTCGATCGTCACTATATCTCCTTTCACCCCGAATTCTCGCATTAACTTAGCTGCTGCATCTAATGTCGCTTCATTAACTGTGATAATTGCCAGCAATTCATTACCCTTGCGACCATCTTTGTCCAGCGTACCGATGACGTGATACCTATTTGCAGGATTTTTAGATAATAGTTTAGCTGGATGGTGCTTGTATTCGTAAGTAACCACTGCATTTTGTACTTCTTTTTGATTCAATGGCGTTCCGGTTTGCGGTTCGTAATTTGTGATATATGCTTCCCGATCATTCCATACCAAAGCTTTCAATCGAACATTTTTATATAGTCCATCTTTGGGTTTCTTGACTGGGCCGTAGATGCTGTTACCGCCAGTAATAACTTGACCGTTGAATTTGACCGGAAAAGATAGCTGCGTGCTGCGTTGGTATTGTTCAAAAAAAGAACAGTTAATCACGGAAAAAACACCATTTCCATAAAGGTTTTTGTATTCTCCTGTAACTTCAGAGAATAATTTGCTCTTAAAGAAAGGACTGTAATATTTGTTTTCTCCCTGATAATACAATCCTTTATTGAAAGCCATCCGATCGACCTCTCCAATTAGCTGGTCTATTTGCATTTTTTGCACGTTAATAACTTGCAAATAAGCCTGATTTCCGTTGGGTAGTTCTTTTTTGTACAACTCTGCACCATCTCTGGTATCCACAGGTTGAAAATAACTGACTGGGCTGGAAATTTGTTCGATCGCAAAATGTGCAACTGCTGCCACAATAGCAACAGCAAAAATCATCAAAAAAAACGGCAGTATTTTTTTCAACACGTTCATAAATATTAATTTGTTTCCACCCCAAAAACCTACGCCAAAAACAGCTTATAAGCCGGATTCTGACTCTCATCCCCATACTGATAGCCCAGCGTATCCAAAAACGCCTGCCATTCCTGCATCTCATCCGGCGGCACCTGTATCCCCACCACAATTCGCCCGTAATCAGCCCCATTATTCCGATAGTGAAAAACGCTGATATTCCAATTAGGACTCATCGAACCCACAAACTGCATCAACGCACCCGGACGTTCGGGAAATTCAAAGCGGTAAAACAGTTCATGTTTTGCCAGGAAAGAACGGCCGCCCACCATGTGCCGCAAGTGCAATTTTGTTAACTCATCATCAGTTAAATCCAAAGTTTTGAAACCGCAATTTTCAAAAGTTGCAGCTATTTTAATCGCATCAGCACGGTCTAGAATTTGCACCCCAATAAAAATGTGTGCTGCTTTTTCATCAGCAATTCGATAACTAAATTCAGTTAAATTGCGCTTTCCCAAACATTCGCAAAACCTGCGGAGACTTCCCGGCTGTTCGGGAATTGTCACTGCAAAAATCGCTTCCCGCTGTTCGCCAAATTCTGCCCTTTCTGCTACAAAACGCAGGCGATCGAAATTCATGTTCGCGCCGCAAGCAACAGCAATTAATGTTTCTCCTACGACTTGTTCCCGTTCCACGTAAGCTTTGGCACCTGCGATCGCCAATGCGCCTGCAGGTTCTAAGATCGATCGCGTATCTTCAAAAACATCCTTAATCGCCGCGCAAATATCATCAGTACCCACCAAAATAATCTCATCCACATACTGCTGACAAAGCCGAAAAGTTTCCTCCCCAACTTCCCGCACAGCAACACCGTCAGCAAATAAACCCACCTGCGACAAACGCACCCGTTTACCAGCTTTTAGCGATTGATTCATCGCGTCGGAATCCACAGGTTCAACCCCAATAATCTTAATTTCCGGCCGCAACCGCTTGATATATGCCCCAATTCCCGAAATCAATCCACCGCCGCCAATCGCCACAAAAATTGCGTGAATGGGTTTTTGATGTTGCCGCAGAATTTCCATGCCGATCGTACCCTGTCCCGCAATTACGTGCGGATCGTCAAAAGGGTGAATAAAAGTTAAGTTTTTTTCCGCCTCTAATTGGCGCGCAAAAGCGTAAGCATCATCGTAGGTATCCCCCTGCAGAACCACCTCTCCACCCCGCGCTATCACCGCATTTACCTTCACCTGTGGCGTTGTTACGGGCATCACGATAATTGCGCGAGTTCCCAAGTGGCGGGCAGCGAGAGCGACTCCTTGGGCGTGGTTGCCGGCGGAAGCTGCAATGACACCTTGCGCTAGCAAATCCGGCGACAGTTGCGCCATTTTGTTGTACGCGCCCCGCAGCTTGAAGGAAAACACAGACTGCATATCTTCTCGTTTCAGCAGCAGTTTATTGTTGAGCCGCTCTGATAAATTGGGGGCTATTTCTAGGGGTGTTTCTTGAGCAACATCGTAGACGCGGGCGGTGAGGATTTGTACTAGGTAATCGCAAAGCATGGGGGTTAGCAGGTGGGTTAATGCCGGATGGTGCGATAATTGTAGGGCATTTATGTTAGCATTTTGCGGGGAATTGGCGATCCTCTTCGTTGGCGTAGCCCCCGTAGGGGCGGGCTTCGCTAACGGCGATCGGGAGAACCGATTTACTTGACTAATAATTTGATTCCCAATATAAAAGCTTGATGTGCCGGAAGTGCGATCGCCCCTAAAAGCAGAACAAAGAGAGCGATCGCGAGGCGACGATCCAGATGATACCTAGTGCTGACACTTGCCATTTGCCAAAACCTAATCAGGCCGTGCGAAACCCGTTCGAGGGTCGCTAATAAACAAACCCAAAACTAACGAATCCATCACCGTATCCCAGACAGGAGTCAAACGTTCCGCATCATCAACCCAGTAATCAAAAGTAATCAAACACTGAACATTAGAACCCAATCCAATACAGATTCGCGAATAAGCTTCCCGCTGTTCGGGAGGGTCGATAAACTTAAATTCAGTCCACACAATGCGGGCCGTTTGCCGCTTCAATTGAATAATTTCCCCAAGAGCGATCGGATTTCTGGTATCATCTTCAACAATCTTCTGTAATAGCGGCACAAGAGGAAATTCTCCCCAATTGCCAGGAGGTAACAAATTAAACGAAACCTCCAAACGACAATCATCATCCGGCGGTTTCTTATCCGTAAATCGGAAGGACTTAGTATCAGGTTCAAAATGCCAATCTTCGGGGACATCAAACCGAACAGCACCTCTTCCTGCTACAAAAATACGAGTTCCCGGCTTTGACGTCCAATTGTGGTTTTCTTTAAGCTCTAGAGTTTCCTTGAGCCATTCTTGCTTTTTGCGCTTAGACATAAACAGAACACCAAATTACTGCTAATCTGTAGTTTGAGACTTGGCAAACACATTTTAACCCTATTTTGCTCGCCCTTTGCTCAATTTTAACAATCCTTACAAAAATTATGAATTGCTCTCCTCTCTATTCCTCTGTGTTCTCTGCGCCTCTGCGGTAAAAAAAAATCCATTTCACAATTGGCTAACTCTTATTTTTAACTCTTGGGAATCACATACCTAATCCCGCCTTTCTTCCCAGCATCGCCCCTGTAGCGGGGAATAACATGAATAGCAGCGTGACTGCGACTTTGCCCCGCATCTTTATTAATATTGATACCCACATTAAAACCGTCAGGCTGAAACTCTTTTATTAACATCTCTTGCACCTTATTCGCCATAAACCAGCAAGCAGATTGTTCTCGAAAAGGCAACTCAAAATAATTAGCAATATGGCGCTTGGGGATAATTAAAACATGACCTTGGCTGGCAGGATAACCGTCAAACATCGCATAAGCTGTTGCAGATTCAGTTAGTAAAGTTAGGTTTTTGTAGGGATTGCAGAATACGCAGTGATTAGTTGAGTTTCTTTGATGGTTGTAATGGACGTATTCGTAAATTTCGCAAGACTCATCTAGGTGAATTGACTTAAACGGAAGTTTGACAATGCACTGATAGGTAGGTTTTTTGTGTACGTAATGTTCTCGAAAGCCTTCTTTTTTGAGATCCCTTCTCACGGCAAAATAAGCTTTGCCTCCCGGTTTCAAGAAGTGCGACACTTCCATCAACACATTAGCTTGGTCTTCGGGAAATAAAACATTCAAAACATAAAAGCAAAGGATAATGTCGAATTTGTGTTTGGGAAAATCCGGGAAATAATAAGGGTCATAACCCGCAATATCAAAGCCTTTTTGCTGCAACAATTTAGCATCGCTGCCGAAGCCGCACCCAAAGTCTAAGACTTTCCCTTGCAGCAAGTTTTTATCCAATAAAAATCTGGCTGGAAATGACAGATAAATTCTTTCGATTGCCGTTAGGTGGCTGAATTTATTTTGTTGCTTTTTCATCACGAAATAAATTTGATTTAAATCGATATTATTCAGTCCGCGCCGGCGGACGAAAGTTTGACAAGAAGCGATTTCAATCGCCAAATCCTATCTAAAAATTGTATCATTATTGCAGTTTGGCGATCGCCCCTTTAGCCACCAACACCTCACCAGTCACTAAATCCCGCACCGTCGCCAACAAAACCCGCCTTTCATCCACCTCAAAACTCACCGAAACCCTATCAATTCCCAACACCCCAGGCGGATTCAAATGCGCCACACAAACCTCCTGATGGTGGCTTTCCAAAGAGCGAAAATCCGTGTGTTTGTTGAGCAAACTGCTAGTCATTTGCCCTTTTTCATTAAAAATAACCTCCGCTTGCGACACCTCCGCAACTTCCCCAATATCTAACCGAATCTCCCTTTGTCCTTCAATCGCCACTTGCAGCGTCAACTCTTCAGAACTTTGACAAGGATACTTCATTTCCTTGCTAAAAATCGACCAATAACTATAAACTTTAGCATAAGGTTCCCAGAGGCGAATGGCATAACTGTGCCGCAAATAATCGTCAACACTCACTAACTGTGTCAGCGCTAAAGCACCGTGCGCCACAGCTTCAAAAGGTCGATCAATTTTAACTTTTTGTCGTCCAAAATAGGAAATAACTAAGTTAGACACAGCCGGAATTAGAGAAGTTCCTCCTACGAGCAAAACCTGTTCGATATCTGCTTTGCCGATACCTTTTCCCTGGGCAATACTCAGCACTTCATCTAAAGCTTCTCGAAACTGTTCTAACAACTGCCGAAATTCCAAAATCTCTGCAAGCTTTTCTCGGTTTAGCACCAAGTCGTAAGATATAAAATTTTCATCATCAAACCAACTTTCCTTCGCTTCATTAACTTGAGAAAGTTGAATCTTTAACTTTTCGGCTATTTCTAATAAATTTTGCCAACCAACCCCGCCAACTTCGGCCCGCGACGAACCAATTTGCTGCAAATAATCTTCGACAATCCAGATATCAATATCTTCGCCGCCAACATAAGCATCTGATTTTGCTACGACTTCGGCCCGCATTAAATTTGAGCTTTGAAATTGGCTATCTTTTACTGAAAAATGAGGGGCAGTCCGAACCAAACTTAAGTCTAAAGTTCCGCCGCCAAAATCGATTACTAAAACTATAGAACCGGGACGTTTAACTGCATATCCCAGGGCGGCGGCTGTAGATTCATCGATTAGCTGAACTTCCGCAAATTCGAGAAATTCTGCCAAGTCGCGAAACCAATCCAGATATCGCTCAAATGCTCCGACTGGGACTGTAAAAATTATTTTATCTGGCTGTATATTTTGATCCAATAATTGTTTCCAGATACTTATTATAAATTGTTTTGCTACTGATTCAGGTGTGTAGGTTACACCGTCGATATTGCGGGATGGCGGCTGAAAATCGGCGACCAAATCGCGTTTAAAAGCTTTGAAAAAACGCTCTGGTTGCGATTTTTCCAAACGCTGAGACCGCACTTTTTCTCCCAATACCAACTCTCCGGCATTTTTCACAAACACCAAAGTCGGGATTACAGGTATTTCTCGGATATCTCCGCTCGAATGCTTCGTTTTGAAAATGCGGGACATTTCGCCTAATCTCAAAGTTTCCGGTGTTTGGGTGTCCGGGTTGAGAATGCAAACAACCGTGTTGCTAGTCCCGAAGTCAATTGCGATTGCAACCATGTAAATTTTAGATTTTAAATTTAAGTTTGTATAGCCGCTGGCAGGGTACGGCTAACTTTAGCAGGAGTAAGAATTTGCTCTCCATTCCGATAGCCGACAAACCGAATATAAACTAATTCTCCTTCTGTTATATCTTTAACATCCGGCTGGTGCAACTGCGGATTGTAAGTCACTTGTTCCCAAGCTGAACCAATGGTTTCAAAATCCCAACTCGACAAGAGATTTTCTAAGGGCGTAAACAAAGCGGAGAGATTTTTTGCGCGCATATTCGGCTTGGCTTCTGCCATTTTGCGGGCGGCGGGATAGGTAATTAACAAAGTTTGCAACTGTTCAAAGGTGGCGCGGCGAAAATCGGCAGTTAGTTGAGTTTTTTGCTGCTGCAATTCTTCTCGCAGCCGGAAACACTGCTGTCTCAATTCTTCAATTTCGTTGGGATTAGTGGTGATTGTCGCCGATACGGGCAGCGCGCTAAGAGTGCGATCGAATTCTGGGAAATTCAAATTCAGCACTGTTGCCAGCCGCCTCAGTTGGTCTAGCGTGAGTTTTCCCACGTCTCCCTGTCGCACTAAGCGCACCCCGAAGCGACTTAAGCCGGCTTTCTCGCCCAAGTCTTGCCAATCGAGAATCTCTAGCTGATTCATGCGTTCCCGCAGAATTGTATCGTACTTAAACTCGATCGCATCTCCGGCCTCCGATGCAGCATAAAGGTAAACTAAAATTAGAAAAATGCCCCCCACAGCTAGCGCCATACTAAAGGCAGGCACTGTTGTTGTCTCAATTGTTACGCCGAGGAAATAAAACATAGTTAATTTTTCTAAACTTGTTTTAACGTCTGCGTTTGTTCGGCGATAGAATTTTCTTCGCCTTGATAGTATTCTGGTAGCAACTCTTGAGATTCTACTTTTCCCAGAGCTTTTTCAATTCCGGCGGTGGTTTCAGTACAGCTTGCACCAGTGGCGTTGAGGACGGTTTCGATAATTTTACCGTCTTTGCCGATGCGGTATTCTATTTGGCGGTACTCTGCCATAGTTCTCTTGCTTTAATATTTAAATTTTGACTGTTGAGTTATATTATAGATGCTGTTTACCAATTATTCAAATGAATTTTTGTAGCGACAATACCACCGGGGTTTCGCCGGAAATTATGACCGCGATTGCAGCGGCTAATTGCGGTGCAGCGATGTCTTACGGAGACGATGAATATACAGAACGTTTGCAAGTTAAATTTTCCGATTTGTTCGAGACATCAGTGACAGTTTTTCCCGTAGCAACCGGTTCCGCTGCTAATGCTCTAGCCCTGGCAGTGATGACTCCGACCTACGGCGCTGTTTACTGTCACGCCCAATCTCATATTAATCTGGATGAATGCGGCGCGCCGGAGTTTTTTACAGGCGGTGCAAAGTTAGTGACACTAACAGGAAATCATGCTAAAATAGAGGCAGAGACTTTAGGTGAAATAGTCGATCGCGCTGGTGCAGGTGTCGTCCACCACGTACAGCCCGCAGCCGTCAGTATCACACAAGCCACAGAAGCCGGCACAGTCTACCATCCAGCGGAAATTGCCCGCATTTCCGAGATTGTTCGCCGCCACAATTTGCACCTGCACATGGATGGTGCTCGCTTTGCTAACGCTGTTGCCAGTTTGGGCTGTTCTCCTGCAGATATTACTTGGCGCGCCGGCGTAGATATCCTATCATTTGGAGCGACCAAAAATGGGGCAATGGCTGCAGAAGCAGTAGTATTTTTCAATCAAAAATTGGCAAAAACTTTTCCTTTTTACCGCAAGCGCAGCGGGCATTTGTTCTCCAAAATGCGATTTTTGTCGGCGCAGTTAGAAGCATACATAACCGATAATCTGTGGCTAAAAAATGCGGCTCATGCTAATAAAATGGCTGCTAAATTAGCCGCAGATTTGGCGGGAGTTGAGAAAGTCAAGTTTTGCCATCCCGTGGAAGCCAACGAAATTTTTATGCAGCTTCCCGAATCGGTAATTACAGCAGTTTTAGCTGAGGGTTTTCTGTTTTATCGGTGGGATAAATGTACTGTTAGACTGGTAACGGCTTTTAATACTAAAGAAGAAGATATTATTGCTTTAGTGAAAGCTATTAAACGCTATTCTGCATAAATTATAGTTGGGTAATTCCGGGTTAATTGAGGTTTTTTATAATAATAAATATTTCGGTAAATCCGCTTTGACAGATTTTGACAATTCGGTAGGAGGCGGGTTAACCAATAATCTCAAACAGTACAAACAGATTAGTAGTTAGTAGGGTCTTTCAGCTAGAGTTAGTTTTTAAGAGATAATTGAGAGTTCAAGAACTGATACCAATTCCGGTTGCATTCTTTATGATGTTAACAGTGAATAGAGAGGATTTGATATAGCGGTTCTCACAAAAGTGAGGAGAGCCTCATGCCCGGTTTGGCCTATGCCCTATCCCGGATAGTACCTCCTATGAGAGCTTGAAAGGCTATATCATATCAATTCCATTAGCATCGGAATTATTCATTTCTCTCTGACCTCTCTGTGTTCTCTGTGTTCTAGTAAGGTTAAATCATTCCGATGCAACCGGAAACGATATCACGCATCTGAAAGCTAGGGAGTGCGTCAGTTCCTGCAATTTAAAACAAGCCTCTCGACTTCTACTGACGCACCCTACAACTAATATCTTGAACTACGGTTTGACGGAAAAATTTTAGGTTTAAATTTATCGTTTGGTGGGAGGCGAATCTTTGAAATTGTTAGTGAGAGTTAGAGATGATTTGTGAGCTCGCCCCTACAATTTAATCGATTTAGGAAGAGGTTCTGCAACCGCAACTAATTCCGGTTCCTCTACTTCGATATGTGCTTCTAAAAGCGCCAAATTTCTCATGTTGGATTTATAAAAAGCATCGAAGATATCTCCTACTAAAGGTACTGAACCCACGACGGCCTCTAAACTGATATTGTAAATCATTTTTCCGAGGGTTTTGGGCGGGATATTGAATTGAGTGGCTAAGTAAATTAGGTATGCGGAAAACGCGGTATCTACGAGATCCCCAGCACCCGGAACTAAACCGATAAGGGGGTCTAAACCAATGCGAAATTTAGTGCCGGGGATGCCAATGGCGGTATCCATCAGGCGGCTGAGTTTGCGAATGCGGTTGAGGGTAGCGAGACGCTCTATTTTGTTCATATTATTATTTTTAGGCTAACTACAAAAAGCGACATCAGTCGGAAGATGGAAAAAAGCATTACCCTGACAGAACAGACTAAACCAGCCGGATTCATCTCAGGATAGCAAGGGCTACAATCAAACAGATTCGATCGTTCGGAATGCGAGTCCTTTTCAAACCTAGAGGACTCAAGTCCTGACTACAAACTTGATCGGGGTTATTTTATCAGATATGATATAATTAGCGGTATGAAATTAGGAAGTAAGCAGATACGATCGCACTTAACTATAGTTAATATGCTTAATTCCCCATTCGTGCATCGTATCAATAATCGGTTTGAGGCTTGTGCCCAAAGGTGTAAGCGAATATTCAACTTTCGGCGGAACTTGCAGGTAAATTTCCCGGTGCACAATCCCGTCTGACTCCATCTCCCGCAATTGCTGCGTCAGCATTTTCTGCGTAATGCCGTTGACAGCCCGTTGCAGCTCGTTAAAACGCTTCACTCCTCCAAACAGTTCCCGCAGAATTAAGACTTTCCACCGCCCGCCAATCACCTCTAAAGTTCTTTCTACCGGGCAATTTGCTCTCTCAATACTTCCTTCTTTGACTTGCATAGTATCTTTTTGGTAAGTATCGCACTTTTAAGTGCGTACTTTCCATAATAGCTTGACTAGGTTTAAAGTAGAAGTATCTCAGAAACACTGATAAAGTTCACTGATATAGCAATCCTAAATCATTATCACGTGCGGCGAACATAAATGTGATTTCCCCAAAATCCATCTGTAGGGACACGGCAGTGCCGTGTCCGGGAGACGGCAATGCCGTGTCCCTACAGACAATCATTTAGGATTGCTATACGAGTTCCGTCAAAGAAGGGAAGTCCCAGCCCGTACTCGTAACTACGAGCGACCTCAGTCATTTCCAATTACTCAATCTCCAATCTATAATCTCAAATTACAGGAGGATACAGAAAATGATTACTGTCAAAAAAAGTGAAGCAAGAGGACACGCTAATCGCGGTTGGTTGGACAGTTACCACACATTTTCGTTTGCCGATTATTACGATCGCAATTATATGAATTTTCGCTCGTTGCGGGTAATCAACGAGGATGTCGTTAGCCCCGGTAAAGGTTTCGGAACTCACGGACATAAGGACATGGAAATTATCACCTATGTACTGGAAGGAGCATTAGAACACAAAGACAGTTTGGGAACCGGTGCAGCAATCAAACCCGGTGAAGTGCAGCGGATGAGTGCAGGTACTGGCATCCAACACAGCGAGTTCAATCACTCGCAAACAGAGCCTGTTCATTTGCTACAAATTTGGTTGTTACCGGATACAAATGACTTGCAACCGAGTTACGAACAACGGGAATTTCCCCTAGCCGAAAGGCGCGGACAACTGCGGCTTGTGGCGGCGCGCGATGCGAGAGATGGTGCGGTGAAAGTGCATCAAGATGTCGATTTGTATGCGGCGGTTTTGGATAAAAATTCGCGGGTTTCTCATACTTTGCAGCCAAATCGCCATGCTTGGGTGCAAGTTGCTCGCGGCGCTGTTTTGCTCAACGGTTTGAGTTTAGGAAAAGGTGACGGTGCGGCGGTTAGCGATGAGGCTGAGTTGGTGATTGAAGCGGCGGAAGATGCGGAATTTTTGCTCTTTGATTTGGCATGATATTGCACACTGTACATACTAAGTAAGGTATGCAATACACACCTTACTTAGTTATGAATAGTGATAGGTAAGGTACGCAATGCACACCCTACTTAGTATGGTTACTACTTAGAAAATAAGTAAATAGGAGGAAGAAAATAACTTTTATTTGTGCTATCTTTTCTAAGAGTAATTGCTGAGGATAAATTTTTATGCAACAAAAACCGATCGCCAGAAAGCATCTTGTTTTGAGCCTGATCACTGGTTTAGCAGTCGGCGCGATCGCGGGCGCAGCCCTCGGCTGGATAGCTAATGGCTATTATACTGAGCAGCGTTTGGCTCAAATTCTGATTTGCCGAGAAAAGAATAGAGATAAGCCAGTTGCTATTGTTGAGTCTATTTGCGGTTCCCGATTCTAAATTTTTCTGCTAGCGAGAGGGCTGTGTC
The DNA here is from genome assembly GCF_036705055.1 of Microcoleus sp. CZ3-B2. Taxonomy (NCBI): domain Bacteria; kingdom Bacillati; phylum Cyanobacteriota; class Cyanophyceae; order Oscillatoriales; family Microcoleaceae; genus Microcoleus; species Microcoleus sp. CZ3-B2. The sequence goes on from NZ_JAUBTN010000019.1 coordinate 97,649, forward strand.
AAATATTGTGAGGCTGGTGCGGATGTTGAAAGTTCGATCGCCCAAAACACTCTTCCATCCTCAACCGTCAACGCGCCACAAACCGGAAAAGTTATCCGTCCGTTGATAGGTGGGTATGTTAAATTGACACAATCATGAACTACAGCAGAACAATTCCGGCTATTTTGAGTGCTACGATCGCCCTAAGCTCGATCGCCCTAATTCCACTCACATCACCTCAAATCGCCCTAGCCTTAACCGCCGACGCAGTAAAAACCGTCGCCAAACAAATTACCGTCCGCATCCAAGGGCCAAAAGGCGGTTCTGGAGTAATTTTAGAGAAACAAGGTAGCACATACTATATCCTCACAAACTGGCACGTTGTCGATAAAGCAGGGGATTACGAAGTTGTAACACCCGACGGTGTAGCTCACTCTGTATACTACAGCCTCGTGCGGCGAGTGCCGGGGATGGACTTAGCCGTAGTGCCCTTCAGCAGCCCTCAAACCTACCGCCTCGCTCAATTAGCCAATTCCGCAGCAACCAAGGGAAACAAAGCCTATGTAGCCGGCTGGCCTGCATCCGGCGGTTCCCTGAGACAGCCGATTTTCATCGCCACCGAAGGTCAGCTTACCGGCCGCCAGACTCCCTGGAACGGTTATACTTTGGTATACAATAACTTAGTGAGAGCGGGGATGAGCGGCGGGCCCGTACTCGACGATGCGGGGCGAGTTGTGGCAATTAACGGCATTGTCAGGCTAGAAGAAAATTCGGATAAAATCGTGGCGGCGGGGATAGAAATTAATACTTTCATGAAATGGCGATCGGCTGTTTCGCTGCCGGTAGTTCCCCAATCTCCCACAGCCGGAAACCCGAAAACTCCCGTTAATAATCCGCCTCGGAAGCCTGGAAGCGCGAGATCCTTTGTCGCCACAAATAGCCTCAAAGGATCTTCGGAAGTTGTGAGTTCCCTTGCCCTAGCTTCAGCTTATTTTACTACAGGAAATAGCAACGGCACAATCTCAGTTTGGAATTTTTCCGACGGGCAATTAAAAACTACCCTGCAAGGACACACAGAAGCCGTAAATTCACTCGCAGCCAGTGCGGACGGAAAAGTGTTAGCTAGTGGCAGCGACGACAAAACTGTAAAAATTTGGAATTTAGAAACAGGCGCGGTTGTACGCACTTTGAGCGGGCATTCCGGTGCTGTTTCCAGCGTTGCCCTCAGTCCAGACGGCTTGTTTGTCGCGAGTGGCAGTTGGGATAAAACCGTGAAGGTTTGGAATGCCAAAACTGGGGAATTGCTGCGGACTTTAACCGGGCATTCTGGACTGGTGAATGCTGTGGCGATTAGCCCGGACAGCAAAATTTTAGCTAGCGGCGGTAAAGACGGTTCAATTAAGTTGTGGAATTTAGCAACAGGTCAAGCAATTCGCACAATTGCCGGCAAAAATTTGTCTGTTTTGTCCCTAGTTTTTACTCCCGATGGGAAAACTTTGGCTGCGGGAAACAGTAACGGGACAATTGGGTTGTGGAATGTCGGAAACGGGCAGTTAATTCGGCGCTTAAGCGGGCATACTGATGGGGTTTGGTCGCTGGCTATCAGTCGGGATGGGAGTATACTGGTTAGCGGGAGTTGGGATAAGAGCGTGAAATTGTGGGATGTGCGATCGGGCGAATTGAAAGGTAATTTGAGCGGACATTCGGGCTATGTTACGGCTGTGGGAATTAGTGCAGATGCTAAGACGATTGTGAGTGCCGGTTGGTTGGGGGAAATTAAGATTTGGAAAAGAGGGAATTGAGAGGGCGATCGAATGTGCTACGATTAAATGAAAGCGTCATTGAATAACAAAAATAGTCACCCAAACTGTCTAATCAAAAGGTGAAAAATGAGTACCTTAACAACTAAATTACCTACAGACACCTGGGTGGTAGCAACATGGGAAGAATTCATCGCAATGGCAGATGACCCAGCTTACAATAAAGCCAAATGCTACTACCGCAACGGACAAATGAGGATTGAAACTATGTCAGTAGGGCCAGATCATTCACGAGATAATGCGATCGCACTTTTCGCAATTAACCTATTTTGTACTATCAAAGGTATTTCTCTTAACGGATTGGATAACTGTAGCTACAGGAAAACAGGAGTGCGAGAGTGTCAACCGGATGTATCATACTATATCGGAGAAAGAGCGCAATTAGCACCGAGGGGAACTTCGATCGCAAGTCTTGACGTTACCCCACCGCCAGATTTAGTCAGAGAAGTTGCTGACTCTACTTGGGCTGATGATATTGGTGAAAAACGGTTGCTTTACGAAGAGCTAAAAGTCGGTGAATATTGGGTACTAGACGTGCAAAAATCCGAAATTATTGCCTTTGCTATTATTGCTGATAATGGCAGTCGGCGGATTGTGCGATCGGAAGTTTTGCCGGGATTAACTATTGATTTGTTGGAAGAGACTTTGCGGCGGAGTCGCACTCAAGATCAAGCACAAGTAGGAAATTGGCTGTTAACTCAATTTCAGCAACCATAATTCCTGCTTTCTTCCTCCTCTCTTCCTTCGCGCCCTTTGCGCCTTCGCGGTTCGTCAAAAAAATCCCATTCATCAAAGCGTAATTTTGTCAACCCCCGCTTTACACTTGCTTAACAATCACCAACAAAAATATATTTTGACCGACTTGTATAAAAAACAATTAACTGCACGAAACAGGATTCTAAAACGAAATATATAGGGTTTCAAGCTTTATTTTATCAATTGACATACGTAGCCAAGATTTTTAAATTGATAATACCACGCAAACGACCTAAATTCGTCAGTTAAATGAGAATGAAATCAATAAAAAACCAACTCTACAGCCCAAAAAATAGTAATTGTTTTAAACTTTAAAACTTAAGTGAGAGAAGTATTGCTTAAACTTATAAAATTGCAAAAGCAATCTCAGCCTTAGCTGGACAGAGACAACGGCAGCCCTAAACTCGTCGTGCGTTTCTCTGGTACGATCGCCACTTATGATAGATTTGGTTACGGCCGGACTACACTAAAAGACAAAATCAAATTAAAATTTGCGCCATAAAATTCGATCGACCCCCACTGTTCCCGTGCTAAGACGCACAGCGCACAAGCGGTTGAGTCACATCTAAAATCTAAAATCTAAAATCGACTGGCTTCGGAAAAATGATAGAAGTAGAACACTTAAGCAAGGATTACGGTTCGACCGCAGCGATCGCGGACGTGTCCTTCTCGGTCGAATCAGGAGAAATTCTCGGTTTTTTGGGGCCCAACGGCGCAGGAAAAACCACAACCATGCGGATTTTGTCGGGATATTTGCCCGCATCCAGCGGTACTGCCCGCATCGCCGGCCTCGACGTACACGAAAACTCGATGGAAGTCAGACAGCGCATCGGCTATCTGCCGGAAAACCCGCCGCTTTATCCAGAAATGACTGTGGAAGGGTTTCTGTTTTTTGTGGCCAGGATTAAGCAAGTACCGGCGGGCGATCGCGCGCGACGAGTTACCTCGGCGATCGAGCGCTGCGGCCTGGTTGATAAACGCAAAGTTTTAATCCGCAAACTTTCTAAAGGATTTCGGCAACGTGTCGGTATCGCCCAGGCGATCGTCCACGACCCGCCAGTGATTATCTTAGACGAACCAACCGTCGGCCTAGACCCCCGCCAAATCATCGAAGTCCGCAATCTCATCAAAAGCCTCGGCGGCCAGCACACAATCATCCTTTCCACCCACATTCTGCCGGAAGTCAGCATGACTTGCAACCGCGTCACCATCATCAATCGCGGTAAAATCGTCGCTGCGGGTACTCCCGAAAATTTGATGGGAGAGTTGGCCACCGGAGAAGGTTACGAACTGGAAGTTGAAGGTGAGGCGGATTTGTTGAACAGTCTGCTGTTGCCTTCTTTGGAAAATGTGCAAGGAGTTCGATCGGTCGAATTAATCCGCAAGCAGCAATTTGTAGCAGGTCATTACCACCTGCGGGCCTTGTGCGAATCGGACATAGAACCCGGACGAGAAATTGCCGCAGCTATTATCGCCTCTGGATTCGGACTCTGCGAGATGCGCCGCAATCAGGCTACTCTCGAAGATGTGTTTTTAAGGCTGACAGCAGCCCAAAATAAACCGGAAGAAACTCTTGTTCACAGCGAACCGGAGGTCGATAGAAATCTGCAAGCGACAGAAATTCAAGACTCGATCGCCGATGCTCATCAATCGGAACCGCAACCAATTGTGGAAAATCTGCCAGTTTCAGATAGGCTAGAGTCCCTCTATGATTCTCATTCAGCATCCGAACCTGTAGAAACAGTAGAATCGATCGCACATCCCGAACCAGAACCGATTCTCGAAACAACAGAGTCGATCGCACATCCCGAACCAGAACCGATTCTCGAAACAACAGAGTCGATCGCACATCCCGAACCAGAACCGATTCTCGAAACAACAGAGTCGATAAAAGGGAATCATCTCAGTTTGGGTGTCACAGGAACCCCAGCATCTGACTCGCTACAGATATCTAAACTAGCAAGCAGGATGCTCACTTTTGTAAAAAATATTTTTCACAAAAGTGAGATACTCCCGATAGAACCTTCTCCACCAGCACCAGTTGGCGAAAATCTAGATGTTGTAGAAACAGAAGAGTCGATCGCACTTTCTCAACCAGAACCGATTGTAGAAACAGAAGAGTCGATCGCACTTTCTCAACCAGAACCGATTGTAGAAACAGAAGAGTCGATCGAGCTTTCTCAACCAGAACCGATTGTCGAGTCGATCGCATATCCCGAACCAGAATCCGAACCAGTTGTCGCAATTGTCGAGTCGATCGCACATCCCGAACCAGAACCGATTGTCGAAACAACAGAGTCTAGAGAACTTTC